>JAVWLC010000130.1:0-6806 GCA_036638175.1 Raoultibacter sp.
GCAGGCAAAGCGATCATGGAAGCTGCGAAAGCAGCGGGTAAGTCGCTCGAACTTTCAGGCACTACGCTCAAACTCAAAGACGCAAACGGCAATGATCTTGCGACTGTGGAAATACCGTCGAACTATACCCTTCCTACCGCAACGTCTGCTGTGCTTGGCGGCGTGAAGATCGGGCAAGGGCTGAGTGTCGCTGCTGACGGAACTATCAGCGTTGCTATCTCTGGCGGGATGCGATTCATGGGGGCAAAAGCAACGCTTGCCGAATTGCCCACAGAGGGCAACGAAAACGGAGACATCTGGCTTGTCGGCACGAAAGCACCTTATGCAGAATACATTTGGACGGGGTCGGCTTGGGAGCAACTCGGATTATTCGATACGGGTTTTGACATGTCAAAGCTTTTGACCACCGACAGTTTTATGTCAGATGAAGACTTTTTGACATACGTCACGGGGGTGTAAACCATGGCGGGGTATGAGAACTTGCCGATGTCCGTTAAAAACGGTAAGACACTCTACAGTCTCGCAATCTCAGGTGTCATTGTTGGCGGATCCCCCCTTGGTGGTACGGTCCAAGACGATACGGCGGAGTATCCAGTTAATAAGCTCGTCACGACTGAGGTGTCACAAGACATTTGCACGATCAGCGTCTCTTTGCCTTTTGGAGCTTATGGCGTGATTGTGCGGCTAAAGGTATCTGACATCACCTCTACGACACCAGCCCTTGAGATCAAGGCAAGCTGTGGCAATACGGTACTTAAGACAGTATCGGTTGCGCCGTCGATGCTGTCTGCCGCAAACCAATGGGAGTGCATGAGCGTTGGCGTTGATTTCTGTGGGTCAGCGAGCCAAGGAAAGACCATGACAGTCTCACTATCTTCTCCCGCAGGTTCAGTGTCAGGCATTACGCTCGGCATTGATTACATCAGAGTAGTCCCCGCAGGCACGGCTCTTGGGAGCGTGGACTGATGATTAGGTTTTTAACGGCAAAAAAACTGATCGAAATCAAGGCACGAGTAGATGCTGAGCTTGCCAGGCGCAGCGCGCAGGAGTGGGGCGATCTATCGGGCAAAGGAATTGCATGGGAAGCACCAACGCATACTAAGCCAATTACGACAGCTCATCTCTCCGCGATCATCGACCCGCTCATTGAAGTGGCAGACTTTACGACCGATAACTCAGTGCGAGCTGGTAAGGCTGGATTCATTACGGGCATCCCCGATGTTGAACCGTTTATCGCAAGACTTGAAACCGAGACAAAAACGCAAACATCATCCTCCTGTCGAGGAGCGTGTACAGGGCTTTGCTATGGCACATGCTCCGGTGATTGCTATGGCTGCACAGGGACGTGTACAAGCGGCTGCTCAGGTAGCTGCACAGGTTCGTGCGGCTCTGGCTGCTCTGGTTGCGGAGGGTGTTCAGGCGCATGTCAGGGCTGCTCTGGTTGTGGCTCTGGCTGTTCGTCTGGCTGCACGGGGACGTGCTCATCCGCATGCGGGGTTTCCTGTTCTGGCGGTTGTGGTGGGTCGTGCGCATCAGGCTGCGGTGCAGGATGCGCATCCTCGTGCGGTTCGGCTTGCTCTGGTGCTTGCTCTGGCAGTTGCGCTGGATCTTGCTCGGTTAGCTGCGGGTACTCGTGCTCGTCATCGTGCGGCGGTGGCTGCGGTGGAAACTGCTACGGCTGCTCTGGCTGTGTCGGATGCTCCTCAACCTGCAAAACTGGCTGCGGCGGGTCCTGTGGTTCGTCGTGTGCGATCGGATGTCAAAACGGATGCGCGTCGTGTGCTGGCGGTTGCTACAACGCTTGTACGTCCTGTTCGGGTTGCACTGGCTGTGGCTCTGGCTGCACGGGGTGTTCGAGCTGTAGCGGTGGCTGTTCGGGCGCATGTAAAGGCTGTTCTTCGTCGTGCGGTTCGGGCTGCGCGGGATGTTCTGGTTCGTGCCAAGGAGGCTGCTCCTCGGCGTGTACAGGTGGCTGCAAGGGCTGCTCTGGTTGCGGGGGAACTTGCCAAGGCTGCTCTGGCTGCTCGTCTGGCTGCACCAGTTGTACGGGAGCTTGCTCGGCAACGTGCGCAGCTACTTGCTCAGGCTGCTCTGGTTGCTCGGGTTGTGCAGGCTGTTCATCTGGCTGCTCTGGATCATGTAAAACAACATGCTCATCTACTTGCACAGGCACTTGTGTTGGTACCTGCTATGGGCAATCAACAGCGAAAGGATAAATATGACTGAGGTAAAAATTATAGTACCAGCAGACGCTCGTGACTATCTCCAGCGGCTCGCAATGGAGCAGACCGCACGTGAGAATGTAGTTGACCGCATCATCGAAAAGCACGCGAATGATCCCGTCGTGATTGAGGGTGCGGCATTTAAGACTTACATGACAAGCCTTGCCGAAGTGACGGCAGAAAATGAACTTGCGAAAGAAGCCTTCGCCGCGCAGTACCTGCCACCGTGGACCAAAGAGCATGACAGTACGTGGTCGCTCGACTTTGCAACTTGCGAAGTCACGATCTCCGTAAAATGCGATTGCGAAATCCCTGATGCGTAGGATTGAGCAGTATCAAGATCAGGTTGCCCGTTTGTACCCTGTGCAGGGAGCAGACGGGCAACGGGTGTTGTCGCGCCCGATCACGTTCTGCGTCACGAACGCGTGCCAACTGCGCTGTGACTATTGCTACGAGCAGCACAAGGGCGATGAGTATATGGACTTTGAGGTAGCACGTAAGTTCATCGACTTAATACTATCGGGTGACAAAGGCATGAGTGAGTACGTTAATCTCGATATCAGTCCCGCTGTCATGCTTGAATTCATCGGCGGGGAGCCTTTTCTAGCCATCGATCTTATGGACCAGATATGCGATTACTGGATCGACCGATGCATAGAGCTTCGCCATCCATGGGCGACGCGCTATATGATTTCGGTTTGCAGCAACGGTGTCGCATACTTCGATCCACGGGTACAGGGGTTCCTAGCGCGACACAAGGATCACCTGTCCTTTTCGGTAACAATCGACGGCACCAAAGAGATGCACGATGCGTGCCGTGTGTTTACGGGGACGCGACGTGGATCTTACGACATCGCCGTAGCTGCCGCTCGAGACTGGATGGAGAGGGGAGGATACATGGGGTCTAAGGTCACCATTGCTCCCAACAACCTCTCGCACCTCTACGACTCAATCATGCATATGCTCGGTCTGGGCTACGCAGAGATCAACGCCAATGTCGTATACGAGGAAGGCTGGACTATCGAGCATGCGGCAGAGTATTACACTCAGATCAAGCGTATTGGACAGCACCTCCTCGATTCTCACATAAACATGGATGATGTCTACATAGCATTATTCGAGGAAGACTTCTTCCGCCCAAAAAATCCAAGCGATCTCGAAAACTGGTGCGGCGGCAATGGTGTCATGATCGCGTGCGACTGGGATGGACGGATCTATCCATGCATCAGATACATGGAAATGTCGCTTGGGAATACCCAGCCGCCCATGGTGCTCGGCAACGTCAATGATGGCATCCTGCAATGCGCCGAACATCGAACCTGTTTCGACTGCTTACGCAAAATCGACCGCCGAACGCAATCAACGGACGAGTGCTTTAGCTGCCCTATAGCAGAGGGATGCAGCTGGTGCACGGCATATAACTATCAGGTATTCGGCACACCTGATGCTCGCGCTACCTACATCTGCCCCATGCACAAAGCCCGCGCCCTCGCTAATGCGTGGTTTTGGCCGCGCTACTACGCGATGTGCGGGAGTGACACACCCTATACCCTTCATGTGCCCGATGAGTGGGCACTAGAAATCATATCGCCAAAAGAGCTCAGCGAGATTAAGGAGAATTGCTCATGAAGTTAATACTAAAGGATGGAACAGCACTAGAGATCGAACGCTACATGCAGACAGTTAATGCCGATACAACGCGGCACGATTGTTACTTCGTGGACTCAAATCAGAGCATCAATGATCTTCGCGCCGCGCTGACCGATGACAATTTATCGGCTGCAACCATAGCAAGGCGAGGGGGCGATATCGCACTTGCGCCTTGTGTTGTTGAACACGTTGGCAAAAGCGTCGAAGAGTCAACAGCCATGGTATCGGCAAGCATGATCGAATCGTAAAACACCGACTACTTTTCTCATATTCGCAAGCACCCTACGGGGTGCTTTTTCTATGCCTTGAGGAGGTGAGATATGGAAGTGTTTACAAGCCCTGAACAAATGAAGGACTTGGGATTCTTGTGGGTCGTGATCGCGCTTTCGGTTGCGGCTTTTTGCTACTTTGCGCCGACGCTGAAGGACCTCTTACGGTCATGGCCAGAGCGCAAGCGCAAGAGTGATCTGCTGATCGAAAACAACACAGCGGCATTTCATCTGTGCCGCGCGGCGCTCGATAACAACACCGAAGCTTTGCGCGAAAACAAAGAGGACCGCGACAAGAACACGGCAATCCTCATTGAGCATGATGCTAAATCCGAAATCAGGTTTCAGCATCAAAGCGATCAATTAAACGAAATCAGGAACAAACTATAGAAAGGCACCATCATGAACATCATTGTCAGGTTAAAAAACAAAACCTTTTGGTTGACCATTATCCCCGCTGTCCTTTTGCTTATCCAGGTATGCGCTGTGCCATTTGGGTATACGTGGGACTTTGCGGAGTTGGGCACGCAACTTACCGCCATTGTCAACGCGGCGTTTGTCGTGTTGACCATCCTTGGCATTGCGGTTGACCCGACTACTGCAGGCGTTAAGGATAGCGACATCGCAAAAATGTACACCAAGCCAGTTAACCATGAGGTTGAGTTGGCTGATGCTGCTGCTGCCGAGCCAGAGCAGGTGTTTGCCCCCAAGCACGCAAAGGGGGAGTAATGGCTAACATCAATGTAAACGGTGGTCACTCGTCTCACGCACGCGGGGCGAGCGGTCACCTCGATGAGTACAACGAGGACCGCGCGATCATTGCGCGGCTGATACCTGAGTTAGAGCGCAGGGGGCATTATGTTACCGACGGCTCGTCGGAGGAGTGGACCGTCAACGATGATCTGCGATACCAGGTGACCATCGCTAATGCTAGTGGTGCTGAGGTTGCCCTGTCGGTACACCTCAACGCAGGCGGCGGTACAGGGGTCGAGTGCTTTTATTACGGAGGCGATGCGACGGGATATGCCTACGCAGCCGATATGTCGGCTCGAGTGGCAAACGCCCTTGGTCTGCGTGATCGCGGAGCCAAGGATGGTCGAAACCTGTATTGGATATGTAACACCGACATGACGGCAATCCTGCTTGAGGTATGCTTTGTGGACTCATGGGATGACATGCTTGAGTATAATGGTTGCTCTTGGGATGCGCTCATCGGCGCAATCGCTGATGCACTTGTGGGTGAGTCTGTAGCGCCGCCTGTCCCCGTGGAGCCACCCAAGCCAACGGTGTGGGATGGTCCTGGCATTGAGTATGCTGGTCCTGATCGCTACGCGACGTGCCGCATCATTGCTGATGCTGCTGATCGCAAGACGGGTCATCTGATGTCCGCAAAAGGCTCAAACTATGCAGATGCGCTTGCTGGTCTTTGGTATGCAGGCACACTCGGCGCGCGTGTTGAATACGTAGAGGGTCCTCTAACGATTGACGGATATGGCGTGTCTTGCGCAAACCGATACAAGACGCAAGAAGCGTTTGATGCTATGGCTATCGGCATGGATGCCGACATAAAGGATACGTGCTTTGTTGTTTTGGCTGACGGGTTTGCAGACGGCATGGCTGTTAGTGGTTATAGCTATAGCCACGGTATACCAATCCTTTTTTACGCAGACTCAAATGAGTTTCGCAAGCAGCTTTCGCGTTTCAGCTACATCATCGCAATCGGAAACGATGTACCTGCGATAGGTGAGCACGAGCGTATTGCGGGGAGTAATCGGAGCGAGACGGCTATCAAGGTAGCAGAGCGCTTTGCTGCTAGTTGGCAGTGCGTCAATATATGCAGCGGGTATAGCTTTGCTGATGGCATCGCAATTGCTCAACGCCAAGGTGACACGCCTCTGCTTTTCGCCGAGGGTCAAGCGACGATTGACGCGCTTATCTCACATAAAAGTGAGATCAACGAGATCGTTTTTGTTGGTGGGCTGGATGCGGTGTCGTATGATCGCAGGACTGAGATATGCGTTGCTGCTGGGCTTTCTGATTGACAAATAATCCCTTTGGGGCGTATGATCGCCTTGCTGACCTAGTCAGCTGGTAACTGCTCGGGGACCCGTTAAGGGTCCCTGATTTTAAACCATGAGGGTTAAGGTATCGCTCTGATGGTGGTCATCCCTACGGGATGTGGGTTGAAGTAATGCGAACATCGCACCTAAACGAAACGACCTTTTTTATCTCGTGCATGCCTAGACGAACACCCGCAATCAGTTGCTTTGCCGAGTGTAAGTCTTTGTGCCCACTCGACTTTTGTTTGCCCGCATAGGTGACACCGACAGAGCCATTTTTTGTGGGGGCCATCAGTCGTGACAAGTTCTAGCGCCTCAAGATTCTCGAACATCATACCTGCCTTGACGCGAACGTGCCTTTTGCGATGCTTGCTTGTATTGTTCAGCCGTCGCTTTGCATGATGCTGGGCCGCCTCCCACTCTCGACTCGTCACAATCTGGGGGATCCCACCATCGATCACGATATCAGCGTAGCGATAAACTCCCTTATACGCTTGGTTTGATACCATTTTGCGTACAGAATTGTCAGTGATTGTGCGACCGTACTTGTTGGTGTATCCCAATGTAGCAAGCCGAGAGGAGATCCCTCTCCACGTGTGCCCGCT
>JAVWLC010000131.1:0-2378 GCA_036638175.1 Raoultibacter sp.
AGCCTCAACCGTAATAACAAGGCTCTGAGCAGTATGCCTCACGGTAAGCGTGCCGTTAGCGGTCTTCACCGTGTAGTTATTTGTTACCGACTTACCTGAAGCATCGGTAATAGCAACACTATTCGCTACAACCGAACTCGGGCTGCTACCTGGGAGTGTTTGACTACCAGCAACCTGTGCATCAAGCTTGTGTCCATCAACCAGCCCCGCATTGCTTGTGGCACCAGCGAGAGTCTCGTACTTCAAAGCCTCAAGCGCCTTACCATCGTAGTCTTTGCTATCGTCGCTCGCCTGAACCGTAACGGCACGGCGTTCAATAGTAAGCTTGCCTGGCTCAATGGTGATATCAAACTTATTTTTTACCTCTTTGCCATTCTGGTCACGAACAACAACGTCACCCGTCAACTCGGTCTCATATCCGTCAGCTACAAAATCAGTTCCACGCGCTGATACGTCAGCCTCAACAGTATAGGTAACGCCTTCATGCTCGAAGGTATTGGAGACAAGTCCTTCTACCTTTTGCTCAGAACCGTTATACGTAACCGTGTCCGATTTCGCTTGCAAAGTGATTTCAGGTAATTGCGCAGGCGCAGTAATGGTCATTGAGCCCTTAACGTACTCGAAAGCGTAGTTACCCGTACTGTTAACTTGCTCCTTGGTCCATACCTTGAAGCCAACTCCAGAAGGATCAAGGATATATTCGCCCTGCTGAGTTCCCGAGATCGAAACAGAATCAGATTCAGGGTCAAGCGTCTCGCCTTCTACAAGACCCATGCCGGAAACCGTATAGCCCTTCAATACGTGCGATTCGCCATCATACGGAATCGGATCAGGCATGGTGTTCGCCGTAATAGTAATAGGACGCGGGAGTATCTCAAGAAGTCCCGTGACATATTCAACCTCGTAATTCCTATTAATTTCTCTGAGTGGACCATGAGTCCAATCAGTGACGGCGTCTTCGGGACTATCGAAAACGTTCGTTATCGCGCCTTTGGTATCGGGCTGGCGAATAATACCAGCACTCTCTTTAACGAATTCAAAATCAATTGGATAGAGGCCTTCAGTCCAGAGGCCCGTTTTAAATGTCCCCGACTTAGGCAGGAACGAACTCCCGTCAAATCCGCCATCTTGAGGAGGAATGCCAGCAATCAATGCATAGCAATCTAGCGGAGTACCGTCGTAGTATTTTCGAGCACTTGGCGCATGAATCTTCGCAGACGCTTTCGCAAGCGTTAATTCACCAGGCAAGAGTGTTATGTCGTACTCTTCCGTTACATCGACACCATTCCGCATAACCTTTGCGGAGCTTATAACGTTTGCCACACTATTGGGAACCAAGACAGATTCGCCTACTGCTGCGTCTTTGATCTTGCTATCGGGCGAGAATGTAACGTCCATCGTGTCGCCAGCTTTCAGCGCGCCCTCAGAAAGAGTCCATTCGTGCCACACTTGATACGCAGAGTTGTAGACAAGACCTTCGCTATCGTCAGCAGAAACAACAAGGGCTGTTTTGTCTACAGGGATAGGCTCAAATACCGCATAGTACACAGAGGCGGGACGATCTTCGGGAGTATTATTGGGCACAAGGTCCGCATTCGTCGTGACGGGCGCACCAACGCCGTGGCCAGCTGCGTCAATTTCGGTGTACCATCCTATGAAGGTGTTGCCTTCCTTTGCTATAGCAGTTGAGCCCAGAAGGGGTTCACTCTTGCTTGCAGCCTCACCGCCACGCGATACGGTACCCCAATCCCAATTATTAGAGAGATACTTGATGGCTTGATCATCAGGGAGCCATTCTGCCTGAAGCTCGATATCCTTTTGCATCATCGCAAAGGTATTGCCCGCAATAAGCATTCCGCCTTCGTAGGTCCATCCAATAAAGGTATAGCCCTCACACGTTGGGATCGCAGACGATACTGTCACCGGATCTTTCCATACGTAAGTTTCAGGTGCAGGGATGTTTGCTACTTCAGTAACACCCTCGGGTGCGTTTGCGCTATAGGACACCGTGTAGGTCTTCTGGATAACGTAAGCCGTTACCTCATTAATTTTGTAGGTTGCATTGTTGTCATCTGGACCTGCGCCTGCATCAAAATAGACTTTAAGGCCTCCAGCGCCATACTCCGTAGTGAGCACTTGGTGATTTTTTGTCGTACCTTCGATACGATCGTGATACCAAAGCTCAGGGTCTGCTTTACCACCACCTGTAGTTTCCCAATATTCAACCGCTATCGGGAGCTCACCCTCTGAAAGACCGGGCATGTCGTAAGCAAAATCATAGCGAGAGCTGTTGAGGTTAAAGGTTAATCCATTAACCGTTGTTGTCCCGTTCCAGAACAGCATATTCTCTCCAGGGAGCGTTTTAATAACATTGCCCG
>JAVWLC010000131.1:2388-6794 GCA_036638175.1 Raoultibacter sp.
ACTTCCTTGACAATCATGCGAACAAGATTTCGATTGTACTGACCAATGGTCGTCGGCCAATCAGACACGCTGAATGATATTTCATTGCTACCAGTTACCATGCCATAAGTCGCGACAATAACTTCATCAGACTCGATCTTTGTAAACGACGTAGCTCCTTCAGCTTGGTAAAAAACGTCTTTTCCGTCAGACTTAAATGCAACTGCTGTCTGAGTAGAAGGTGACACCCATGCATGTTCCGCTTCAGCTGCTTTAGATACTTTTACGAGACCGTTAAACGTATAATCACAGGATTTTCCCGTCAGTGTTGACGGTGCCGTAAACCGTGTTTTTATCCCTGCAGATGCGGGAACAACCGTCTCATCGCCCGGAATTTCAATAGACATGTTGTAGGAAATCTTAGCCGTGGTTACGTAAGGCAAAACCTGCTTAGTTACTGATTCGGCTCCGTATACAGAAACCTTCTTCTCGCCAAAAACCTTGCTACCATCATCAGCGGTAGCCCTCACAAGGACGTCGCCAGCCTTAACGCCAGTCACCTTGCCGCTTTCATCAACAGTAGCAACACTTTCATCACTCGTCGACCACGTAACGCCTATACCAAGATCAGCAGGGGTTACTTCTGCTCGCATTTCAATAGTCTTGCCTTTTACCACAAACTCTTGACCTGACACTGAAACTGACTTTGCAAGTTGTTTGGTAACCGAAATAGTACGCTCAAGATCAAGTGACATGTTCAAGCCCTCAACATGTGCCTTGAGGGCAACCTTTCCAACCGCATGCGCAGTAAGCTTACCTGATTGATCAACCGAAGCAATACTGTCGTCACTCGTCGACCAAGCGACTGACTTAATGGTCGCATTCGATGGATTTGCAGCAATTGAATACGTTGCTGTCGTGCCCGATTCTACAGCGGACATGCCAGCTAATGATGCACCCGTAATTTCAACAGCGGCGGAAATGGTGACCAAGAAGTACTCAGTATCGTAACCAGGCTGGGCCCAGATGCCGTATTCGTGCTTCAGAACTGCTGTTCCCACCCCATTACCAGCAATAGAAACAGTTGCAATATCGGTGCTACCAGAAAACGAGACCAAATCGCTGCCCTTCAAAACAGACCACCCTTGGCCATAGGTAGACATCCCCGTGGGACAAAGTCCTTTGATCGTCTTTGTTTCGCCAACATAAAGAGAAACCGGTATTTCCGTTACAGTGCCACCGCGTCCCAATGCCGTTCCATTAGTCAGCGGCACTGTTGCAGCAGATTGCTCCGCTTCTTCAGCCGCAGCTTGATCGGCAACAGCCTCTACTGCAATAACGAGGTTGCTATCAACGTGTTCTGCTGCAACAGTGTAAAGACCATCTTTTTCCTGCAGCACAACAATGGCTTGAGTTGCACTATTCTTTGCTTCTACTTTGTCAATGACATATCCCGTATCGGCGGAAACGGTAAACTCGAGCTTCTCGTGCAGCACAGCCTTCAACGTCGAAGAGTCAAGGATCTGATCCTTGACGGTAACGTACGCATGCTGTGTGTTAAAGGTAATGAGAGCTTCATCCGAAAGTACTGTTTGATCAGTAGCTGGCGCAGCTGGCTCTGAGGTGGTTGAGTCAGGCGCAGTTACCTGCGGCACCTCTGCTTGGGCGCCTTCGGCATCAACGGCTGTCTGTCCGTTGGTTGGCTGCTGCTCGGGCTGAGCGCCTTCGGCTCCGCTTCCTTCAGCTGCTCCCTTATCTGTAGCAGTGGCTGCTGAGTCAGCAGGTTGTTGACCTGGGTCATCTGCCAACGCAACAAAACTCACGCATGACATGCAAAGCATGATGGCAACTAAAACCGCAAGACATTTGCCTTCAAACGTGTTCTTGAGATCGAGGATTCGCTCGAAAATGTTCATACAAACCACCACATTCGTAAAAGACCGCCAATAGGGAGGAGCTCTTACGTTATCTCATGTGCCGGTGTACGTGATTAATGTGGTACGGACCCATAGATGCGGGAGCCCGCTTATATATGTTATCAATTATATCATGTTTAGGCTTTTCCGTCTTCCCACACCCCTGTTATTCCCGCAATACACACAGATTGCCTATGCAATAGAGAAGGGATTTATACCGCGCGAGATTCCCTTTGTCAACAGGTTTTTCTCAACAAATTCGCGACTCGCTATCATGTTCCAACTAGCATAATGTTGACCAGCATCATAAGGATATTAGTATCTCAAAAACCACAAGCAACAACTGCTTGTTGGGGCACAAAGACTCAATAATTTACGCCTTCAGGATGAGTTCCAATAAAAGCACGGTGTCGCATACATCAAATACCAACAATTAGTAAAGTAATAAGAGATATAATCACCACAGTTAACCAGCTTGTATGGCATATTTATCGCCCTTTTGCTACAACAAATCCGCCCGTAGCAAACCGCATTTGAAGGGATGGCTGTGAACCGCCCGCGTCTCAGCAGTATATTCGCCAGCCCCACGGCGGTCATTCGCACCGTTTGCTCAATGCTGCTTGGTTACGTTTTGGTCCTCGGCCCCCTCACAAGCTGCTCGAGTTCTGAGGCAGGAGCGCCTGGAGGTCCTGCGGTTAGGGAATCCAAAACAGACGGTCCAGCCTTTTCGCGGCCTGAACTCGCTCTGTCCACCATCAACCTTGAAGCACTTTCTGGCACTACTGATGCAGGCATCGATGTCTCAAACGCCTCTTCGGGCTACGTAAACGCCGTTGCAACAAGCGATAATCGACTCAAGTTCCAGGTCACCATGGGCACAATGGAGTACTACTACGACATGCCTTCAGATGGCACACCTATTGCCGTCCCCATCAATGGTGGTAGCGGTTCCTATACCTTCCAGATCATGCAAAATACTCGTAGTAATCTCTATGCAGCGCTCGGGGATGCTGTAACGGTCGATGTCCAGCTCACCGATGAGTTTCAGCCGTTCATACGTCCCAACGTTTACTGCAGCTACGATGAAAACAGCCTTGTTGTACAAAAAGCAAACGAACTTGCAGCTAATGCCGAAAATCAAGGCGATGTGCTTGCATCAATTTATAGTTGGATCGTTGAGAATGTTCGGTATGACGAGGAAAAAGCTGAGGGAGTTGTTAATGGCACCATTGCTGATGGCTACATACCCAATCCCGATGCAACGCTGCAGGCCAAAACAGGTATTTGCTTTGATTATGCCTCACTTGCTGCCGCCATGCTGCGCAGCCAAGGGATTCCCTGCAAAATTATTACGGGAGATGTCTCCCCTGACAGTATTTACCACGCAAGGAATATGGTATACCATAACGGGACATGGATAAACGCACGCATGAACGTCGATTCTGGCACCTGGACACGTATTGACTTTACATTCGCAGCAGGTGGAGCCACGGCCTATGCTGGCGACGGAATGTCATACACCGATAAGTTTACCTATTAACTACCACCTGTATTGAAGCGACAAGGAGCGAACGTAATGGCCACTAAAATGCTTGAGAGCAGTGCGCTTTCCGCTTTCTGCGAAAGTCTTGCCATCATGCTCTCGGCCGGCATTCAGACCGACGAAGCCGTGCATCTATTAAGCGACAGCATGGAAGACTCCGACTTCAAGCGTGCATGCGATGAAACATATCGCCAGCTCATTGCAGGCAAGTCGCTCGCTAACGCCATGAATACAACGGGTGCTTTTCCCCCGCATGTCATCAACATGGTTTCCGCTGGCGAGTTTTCGGGTCGCCTCGAAAACGTACTAGCGAGTCTCGCAAAATACTACGATGAAGAAGCACGGCTCTTCACCAAAATACGAAGCGCAATCACGTACCCCGCCGCTCTACTCGCAATTATGTGCGTCATTCTTTTGTTTACCAGCGCCATTATTCTACCTGTGTTCATTGACGTATATCGCAGCTTAACAGGTGACCTCGCCACAAGCTCGTACTCCTTTGTCAACATATCCATTCTTATTGGCTGGATTGCTTTTGGTATCACGGTATTCTGCACGCTGGTTGTCATCATAGGTATGGGACTTGCACGAACGCAAAAAGGTCGTATTCGACTGCTCTCTTTGTTCGAGCATCTTCCTGTGACAAAAGGCCCTATGCGGCAAATGGCACTCGGACGTTTCACTTCAGCACTCGCCACGTATGTTGCATCTGGAGTTGATACAAATACCGCCATGCGAGAAGCAGCAGACATGGTTGATCACGCAAATCTCAAGCGAGAAATTGCCGTGGCTCAACGTCAAATGGAAGATATCGATCAAGCAAAAAGCCTTGCGCAGGCAATCTATGACAATAGCATTTACGAACCCGTCTATGCACGCATGCTCATCATTGGCACCCGCAGCGGCAGTATTGAGGCTGTATTAGCACGTCTTTCTGACACCTTCTTTGACGATTCAATTATTCAAGT
>JAVWLC010000132.1:0-6765 GCA_036638175.1 Raoultibacter sp.
AGAAAAAATTACACAGGCAGTGCTAAAGTAAGAAAATGACTTCCGCACACGTTACATTTGACCACACAGGCGACAAGGTCGCCAGACGCGTCACCAAGATGCGTACTTCTGCCGTGCGTGATCTTTTCGCGGCGGCATCCCGCGCTGATATTATTTCGCTTTCTGGGGGCATGCCAGATGTTTCGCTGCTTCCTCCTAGCTCTATTAAGAAGGCCATGAAAGCTGCTGCTGAAGATGATAGAGCGGTTGCGCTCCAATACGGTGCCACTGATGGTCGCGTTGAAACCAAACAGGTATTCTGCGACCTTATGCGAGATGTGGGAGTTCGCTGTAAGCCAGCCGAAGTGATGATCACAAGCGGTGCTCAAGAGGCACTCGATCTTATTGCGAAAGCATTTATTGATCCTGGTGACATTATCCTTGCTGAAGGGCCCACGTATTTGGGTGCTTTGCAGGCATTTTCTGCATACGAACCCGATATTCGCTGTATTCCTTTTGATGATGAAGGCATGCGAATGGACCTGCTTGAAGCTGAACTCAAGAAGATTGGTAAGGGTGTGGCCAAGTTTCTCTACACCATTCCAAACTTCCAAAATCCCGGCGGTGTGACTATGTCGCCCGCACGTCGCAAGCGACTTCTTGAGCTTGCTACAGAATACGATTTCATGGTTGTTGAAGATGATCCTTACGGAAGACTCCGGTTTGATGGCGGACACGTTATTCCGCTTAGAGCACTCAATGATCAGGTCATTTACCTGGGAACGGTTTCGAAGGTGTTCGCGCCTGGTTTGCGCACTGGTTGGGTGGTGGCACCAAAAAGCGTGCTTTCAAAACTCAACCTCGTAAAGCAGGGGACCGATCTGTGTGGCAGCGCATTCAACCAAGTTGTGGTGGAGCACTACTTCACGGATACCCCTTGGCAAAAGACGCTGCAGACCTTTGTTGAAACCTACAAGATGCGTCGCGATGCTATGCTTGCTGCGCTCGAAAAGCACTTTCCGCCAGAGGCAACATGGACGCATCCTGAGGGCGGCTTCTTTGTTTGGGTGACGTTGCCCGACTATGTTGACACTGGTTCAATGCTTGCGGTCGCGCTTGATAAAGGTGTGACGTATACGCCAGGCGACGGGTTTTTCCCGTACGCGTCGGCGGGGCATAACAGCATGCGGCTCGCATTTTGTTTTGAAAGTCCAGAAAATCTCGAGGAAGCCATTCGCCGCCTCGCCGGTGTTATTGAGGACCGACTTGAGCTCTATCGCGCGTTTATTGATGCGGGGGCTATTCCGGCCTCTAAATCTGAAGATGCCACGGCGCCCTCGGCGCACTAGCAACGGTACTATGATCGAGGCGCAGAGCGTATGCTTGGTGCCAGACCTAAGAGGAGTGACATGAAGGTAGCAGTTTTGATGGGCGGAAGCTCGTTTGAACGCGAGTTCTCGCTAGCAAGCGGCAAACAGGTTTGCGATGCCCTTGAAGAGGCTGGTCACAAGGTCGTTCCGCTCGATACCACGAGCGCACTTGTTCCCACGTTGCGCAGTGAGCGCCCCGATGTTGCTTACAGCGCACTGCATGGTAAGCATGGCGAAGATGGCACCATCCAAAGTCTCCTCGAATTTCTTGCTATCCCGTTTGTTGGCTCGCCCGCTTCGGTGTGTCGTAAAACATGGAACAAAGCAACGCTTCCTTCGGTGCTCGAAGAATATCGCGTCGCTACGGGTGATGCTCCTCAGGCTGCGTGGCCACACGGCATCTGCATTGCGCGCGATGCTTTCAAGGACATGGGAGCAGCTACCGCACTTGATCTTGTAGCCGAGCGAATTCCTGGTGGATTTCCTTTGGCCGTGAAGCCTGCTTGCGGCGGTTCTGCCATGGGTGTGCACAAAGTTGAGCGCGCTGAAGATCTCGGTGAAGCTATCCTTGACGCCCTTACCTTTGATGCAGAAGTGATTATTGAACAATGGATCGATGGCGTTGAACTGTCGGTTTCGATCCTTGGTACAGGATGGGATGCCCACGCATTGCCTCCTGTTGAGATTGTTCCGAAACATGGTCTCTATACAACTGAAGCCCGCATGACCGATGATGCAGTTGAGTTTTTCGTACCGGTTCGTCTCGAATCGCTGAGCGACAAAAGCGCTGATGCTGAGGCTATTCGTGCTGAGATTGAGCGTGCGGCACTTGAGGTGTATCGCGCTTATGGAGTACGTGATTTCGGTCGCGTTGACCTTGTGTGGGATGGCGCTCAAGCGCGCATTCTCGAAATTGATGTTTCACCGGGCATGACCGAGCTTTCGCTCTTTCCTGCTGCTTGCACCGCTGCAGGTCTGTCGCTTTCAAGTGTTCTTGACAGTCTGGTTAATCAGGAAGCGTAAAAACCAGCTTTCGACCAAGCAAAAATTTCGTGTGGCGCCGTGGGAAAACCAAGGCGCCTCACGCCGTTTCGGGGTGCCTCGTTTACGGATAAGCAACTGTTTCGTGGGGGGTGGATGTTTCCGCTACGCCTTTTGGGCGAATATCCTATAATGGGGCTCATCGAATATATCCCTAAAGAGGAGGACATTATGGGCAACAAAGGATTTGGAGCATTTCTTGCAGGCGGCTTGGTCGGTGCCGTGGTTGCACTTCTCTATGCCCCGCGTAGTGGATCAGAAACGCGCGCTTTGGTATCCGATAAGATGAACACCGCTTGGGGCGAAGCTCAGGAATTTGGTGCTCAGGCATCTGAAAACGTGCAGCATTTTTATCAGGATGCTACTGTAAAGGGCCAGGAAATCTATCAGAGCGCTGCCGCAAAGGGTTCTGAGGTTGTTGGCGCAGCTACTACCAAGGTGCAAGAAGCAGCCAACACCATTAAACCTGTTTTCTCCGAGAAAAATGATGAGCTTCGCGAGAAGATCGAAGCTGCTCGTCAGCGCATCGCTTCACAGGTAGCAAAGAACGCCGAGGCTGCTCATGAAGCCGTGAACGACAAGATCCCCGTTGCAGCAGATGCAGCACAGTCTGTCGCCGAGAAGGCTCATGATGCTCTTGATTCTGTTGCCGTGAAGATTTCTGGTACAAGCGTTGCTGAAGCTGTTCAAGACAAGGTTGCAAGTGCAGAAGAAGCTGCCGCAACGGTTGCTGATACTGCTCCTGTCGCTGCAGACGAAGTCGCAAAAGACGTTCAAGATAAGCAGTAACATGCAATCCCGAAATTCGACGAATTTTCAAATACGTTCGGATTCGGTTTTTCGGTAAAGACCCCGACAAAGAATAAGGGCGCTTACGAGCGCCCTTGGAAGTTGAGCATGGCTAAAAATTCGATAACCACACATGAGCTTACCGGTGCGCGTGTGATCGGTGGCAAGAGCGGTACGCGACGCATTGGCAAAGTGCGTCGTTTTGTGTTTCATCCCAAAGAGAAGCGCGTTATTGGCTTCATCGTTAAGCGGCCTGATTTGCTGTGGATGTTCCATCGCAAAGATAAATTCGTCTCCATCGAGGGCTATGACTTTGTTGATGGCCGTATTTGTATTCGTACCGATGCTGAGGCAACAGATCGTGCAGCATGCAAGGCACTTGGTGTCGATTGGGATGCCTGCGTGCTTTGGATTGGCCTTCCAATCATTGCCGAAGACGGTACGCAGCTTGGATTTGTTGGCAATGTTGTGTTTAACAGCGTAACGGGCGCGGTTGAGTGCGTTGAATCTGACGCAGGTGCTACGGCAAATGCACTGCTTGGCAAGCGTGAGATTCCTGCAGACCTGATCAAGGGTTTCCGCCGTGGCATTGGCGTTGCTATTTCGCAAACGGGTCACGAAGGCGAACAAACGGACAACGTGGAGCTGGGGGCTATTCTCGTATCTGATGAGGCCCTAGAGATCACCGCCGAAGGTGGGCTTGCGGAAAAAGCAGGCGCAGCCACTGCTGTTGTTGCCGATAAAGCGGGTAAAGCGGTCAAGAAAACAGGCGAAGCGGTGAACCAAGGTGCGAAAGCCGTTGGCGATCGCGTTGAGCAAACAAAAGAAGGCTTTTCTGGCTTCAAAGAAGAATTCAAGAAAGAGAGCGGCGTGGCCGAAAAGCCCAAAGCTCTTGAGGGTGATGTTGCTAGTAAATCTGCTGGTGAGCAGGTTGGTCAAGCCGTAAACCAAGGGGCGAAAGCAGTAGGAGAACAGCTCAAAAAATCGAAGGGAATGTTCTCCGCGTTCAAGGACGAATTCGACAAAGCACGCCGCGACGATTAATGCAATCGGAAAAGAAACTAGGTTTATGACACACAAACGAGGCACCGAACCTTCCCGTACGCCCTCAGGTCATACGGGCAAACTTCAGGCCATCAAGGAAGAAGTGAGCGAAAAGAAAGAAGAACTCGCCGAGAGCGCGCATCAGAGCGTGCGCATTGGTAAGAAGGAATTCCAAAAAGGCGATATCATTAAATTTGCTGGATTGATTGCTTTCTTCTTGGTGATGCTTTTGGTCTGCGCTCTTATTTTTCCGTATGTTAAGGAGTTGTTTGAGCCAGGGGGAATCGATCGCGTTATTGAAAAAGTGCGTGGCGCAGGTCCTCTTGGAGTGCTTATTTTGCTGGGACTGCAGTTTCTGCAGATTGTTGTTGCGTTTATCCCCGGCGAGGTAACACAAGTTGCGGCGGGTATGCTCTATGGCCCCTGGTTTGGCGCTCTCATTATTTTGGCTGGATGCATTATCTCAAGCGCTTTCATCTTTGCACTGGTGCACAAACTCGGTGCTCCGTTTGTTCAGAGCATGGTTCCAACAAAGTATCTCGAGAAATTCCGAAAGTTTGAGAAAAGCGGCAAACTTAAGATTATCGTGTTTGTCCTGTTTCTTATTCCCGGGCTTCCAAAGGACGTGTTTACGTATCTTGTTCCACTGACTGATATGCGCATGCGGGATTTCGTTATCCTGTCCAATATTGGACGAATTCCTGGAGTGCTCATGTCGACATATGCGGCTGACAGCTTGATCGATGGTCGTCTTGGTGAAAGTGCGATTGTTTTCGGTATCGCTGCGGTTGTTGGCACGGTTGGGCTTATATTCAAAGATAAGATCATGGATTTTGCGGGAAAGTTTGGTAAGCACCATGATGACAAAGAGCATTGATGTGTGTAAAAGTGGGGTTTTGGGCTCATAAACCTTAAGAAATACTCCCCTAGTATTAAGAACTATGCCAAGCGTGGAACATGGTTTACGAAAGCATGACGAAACGACATACGATAGATACAGCTCGGTATCATGATGGAAACGAAAGAGCTGGAGGAAGTCTTATTATGGATAAGAAAAAAAACGATGCAAAGACATCGATTAACGATGAGATAACAGCGGCTGAGGCAGAATTACGTGCCGCCCAAGAAAAACTTGATGCAGCTAAGGCGAAGGCTTCGCTTGGAAACGATCCGGTGGAGGCTCCCGTATGCGCTGCTCCCGTGGCAGCGGCGAGCAGTATGCCAGCTTCTGACACGACCGTAGTACCAAGCGGCCCGATTGAGCTTGAGGCGGAGCCTGTTGCTCCATCTACCCCCGAATCCGATCCCAATTGGGTGCCGTTTACGGCGGGCACAGCACAAGCGCAGACACCAGAGGCGACACAAGGTGATGCCTATCAGCAGCCCACGGCAGAACAGACTGGTGATCCAGCGCAGGGCGGTTACTACTGGCAGCAACCGCAGCAAGATCCTTACGCAAACCAGTACAATCAACCACAGAATCCGTATGGGTCAGTACCGCCGCAGCAACCGAACTATTACCAGCAGTCCTATGCGCCTATTGTGAGCTCAAAAGATCATGTGGCGGCAGGCTTGCTTGCAATCTTTCTGGGATCGCTCGGTATCCATAAGTTCTATCTGGGATACAACACGGCGGGCTTCATAATGCTTGCAGTGACCATTCTGGGCGGTCTGCTCACGTTTGGTTTGGCTGCGGCTGTAATGGGTATCATTGCATTCATTGAGGGTATTCTCTATCTCGTGAAGTCCCAAAGTGAATTCGAGCAGATCTACGTTTTTAACCAGAGAGAATGGTTCTAAGCGTCGCGCACTTTCCTAGTTGGCACTCAGTGCGCCCGATGATTTCGTCGGGCGCTTTCGTGTGGAAGCATAAACTAGTAGGATTGGTATTCCCGGAGCGTTCGTTCACGGGATTTTCTTGTGAAAAGCCCTTGTGTAGAAGGCTTTTCGGATAGAATTGAACACAAGGTATTTATTCCTATAGAGGAATTCCTATAAAGGAGGAAGCTATGCCCAAAATCACTCGTGATCAGGTCAAGGTACCCGTTGACGTGATGCCCGAATCGCGGGAAGAGTACATCGAAAACTACATGTTGGCAACCCGTGAGACAGGCCGTCTCATGCTCTTCGCGTGCGACCAGAAAATCGAGCACTTGAACGCCGATTTCTACGGCGAGGGGATCGATATTGCTGATGCCGAGCCAGAGCACCTGTTCAAGATTGGAAGCCAGGGCGTATGTGGCGTGCTTGCTGGTCAGCGTGGCCTGATTGCTCAGTATGCTGCTGATTATCCTGAGATCAACTATCTCGTGAAAATGAACTCCAAGACCAACATCGTGGGCGTGAAGCAAGAAGATCCTTATTCTCCTCAGCTTTATGATCTCGACGCTGTACTCGCCATGCGCGAGGCTGGTGTGAATATTGTTGGCTTGGGCTACACCATCTATCTCGGTTCTGAATTCGAAGCAACCATGCTGGCTGAAGCAGGCGAGCTTATTGCTGCTGCTCACGCTAATGGCTTGCTTGTGGTGCTGTGGATCTA
>JAVWLC010000133.1:0-1647 GCA_036638175.1 Raoultibacter sp.
TTTTATTTTGAGGCAACGATGTAGTCTTCGGTAACATTTATTATGAGTCAATCCGGGTTATGGTCATGCGTTTCTAGTAAGCTTAAAATGCTGGTAGTCGAAAGGGGCGCAAAGGTGCAACTTCCAATCAACAATAATAGTCCTGAAGCGTTTTCTTCTGAGAAAGAAACCTACTTCTTTGATCGCAAAAGTGCACGGAAGGCTGTAGTTGAAATAGCTAAGCATCTTTCGGCTTTTGCAAATGCACTTGGTGGAAAGCTTGTCATAGGGATCGAAGACGATGGAGAAATCACGGGATTTAAGCGTACTGGCGCGAAAGCAATTGAGGCTTTTGAGCAAGCAGCAATCACCGAGTGTTTGCCTCCGCCTGATGTGAAGTGTTTGCGGATCCCTGTCATCAACTCTAAAGGCGAAGATGATCAGATTCTCGTTATTGAGGTTGGCGCTTCGACAGACCGAGTTGTTTCTCGCCGCAGCGATAAGGAAGTCTTTTTGCGTCAAGGTGATGAGAGCGTGAAGCTTGATCGTGAACAGGTTCTAGCGCTTGAGTACGATAAGCACCAACGAAATTTTGAAGAAGAAGTAAATGAGCGTTCTAGCATCGAAGATATTGATGTTGAGATAGTTGCGAGGTATAAAGACTCGCTTGGTGCGGATGTTTCTCATGAGCAACTTCTACGAAGTCGTGGGTTCTTGGAAGGAGGGTGCCTCACCAATGCAGGTATCTTGCTTTTTGCGAAAAACCCCACTAAATATTTGCCATGCGCTCGTGTTCGTGTTCTTAAGTTTGATGGATCAAAAATGGAGACGGGCCGTAGACTAAATATCGTAAAGGAACGCACCTTTGATGGACCTATCCCCCGAGTTATTGATGAAGCAAAACAGATGGTTTCTGATCAATTGCGAGATTTTCAGTTTCTTGGGAATGATGGGATTTTTAAAATTATTCCTGAGTATCCAGAATTTGCTTGGTTTGAAGGGATGGTAAATGCAGTAACGCATAGAAACTATGCTATTTCTGGTGATCATATTCGAGTTTCGCTTTATGACGACAGAATGGAAATTTTGAGTCCCGGCAGACTTCCTAATATCGTTACTTTAGATAACATGCGAAATACTCGTTACTCTCGCAATCCTGGAATTGCTCGTGTGTTGGCTGAGATGGGCTGGGTAAGAGAGCTCAACGAAGGTGTTAAACGAATCTATGATGAGATGCAAAGCTTTTTCTTGCACGATCCGATATTTACTGAGCCTAATGACGCATCAGTTATGCTTACCCTCGAAAACAGCGCAACTTCGCGCGTGCTACGCAGAGAAGATTCGATGGCTAATGAATTTGGCCGCGAGGAAGTTGGTTTGCTGAGTGAGTATGAGTTGGTCGCAATGCAATATGTTTATGCTAGAGGTCGCATAACGGTTAAGGAGCTTGCTCGGCATCTTGGAAGAAGTGTAAAAATTTCTCGGGACACTTTGAAGAATCTTACGGCTTATGGAATGTTAGTTTGGCATGGCTCAAATCCAAACGATCCCTCTCAGTTCTACTCGTTGAAATAGCATCTGGGGTTAGAGTAGGTTAGAGTAGGTTAGAGTAAGTTAGAGTAAGTTAGAGTAAGTTAGAGTAAGTTAGAGTAAGTTAGAGTAAGTTAG
>JAVWLC010000133.1:1747-6461 GCA_036638175.1 Raoultibacter sp.
AGCTGTGTCCTCTAAGCAAAGGCGATTTACTCTAACCTACTCTCACTAAGAGGTAAGAGTAGGTTAGAGTTCAATCTTTCTGAAGCAGCTCAAAATGAGAGTTTTTGGTGACGAGCTTCAGGAAACAATAGTTTCGCGCAAAACATGGGGACACCACTGGGGCAGGTAGCCGAGAGCAACGAGTAGGTTGAGTCTAGTGCATGTGAAATAAGGCTGCTTCCCTATCATATGAATACCTAAGTATCGCATGAAGGCCATAATAATAGTATGCTAGCATGATGTATATAACGATACGGGACATCGTTATGAATTATGCTACCGCTAAGCAAATCCTTTTGATAAGCTGAACTATTATGACAGAAAGCACGAACCAGACGAAAACTGCCCTATCTGCATTTGCAGACTGGTTAGCTGTGTCTTCCAGCGGTTACGCAACTACCTCTGTCATAGATACGTATGCTTCTCCCTCTGCCTCGAAGGCGAAAGGGGAGTGTATTAATGGCTGATTTTCGAGACAGCTTATCTCTTTCACTCGATGATATTCTTGCCGCCGCGCACAAGTTGGCGGTGGAGCAATCTCCTGAAGCTGGTGAGATTGAAAATCAAACAACGATGAATGCCACCGAGACGCAGCCTGCGCAGACTACGCAGCCTTCACAAGCTTCAGCGCCTGCTGTAGAAAATGATCATCAATCAATTGAAGTACCTGCAGAAACACCTATTAAGCCAGCTGCACCCACTCAGCAGAGCTCAGGCTTTAATTTTGTTTTTGAACCCGAGGCGATTGAACGTCTTGAGTCTCTTCTCAACGGGGCATCGCAGTCGGAACCGGCGCCGCAAGGTTCGCTTTCGGCTGTCGAATCGGTAGCTCCAGCTCCCGAAGCTACACCCGCGCCTTCCGCTGGATCATCGCCTGTTCCCGTGCAGTCAACAGCACCTGCGCCCGCAGCCGTAGCTGATATAAGCGAAAAGCGCAGTGCAGCGCCGTCAATGGTAATGACGGGCATTGTGTCTGATTATGCGCAGCCAAATCAACAACCGGCTCAACAAGCGCAACCAGCTCCGCAACAGCAAGCTCAGCAGCAACCAGCTCCGCAACAACAATCAGCTCCAGTGCAGCAGCCCGTACAGCAACAGCAATCAACGCAACAGCCGGTTGCCCAACAACAACCTGTTGTCCAACAGCCTGTCCAGCAACAACAGCAACAACCAACCCAGCAGCAGCCCGCTTCGCAACAACAACCAATCCAGCAATCATATGCGCAGGCGGAAGCTCCCGCTCAGTCTTGCCCCGCACCAGATACTCAGCCTCAAACAGTACAACCTGAGCCTGAACCTCCTGCCGATAATGATGCAAGCATTGAGGTCATTTCGGCGTTGCCCGCCATTCCCCGGGCGTTTACGAGCGAACTCGATCAAGACCCAGCGCCAGATCCTATCCAAACCTCCGCCCACGCAAAACAGCCCGAGCCGTTACGCTCAAGGCAAGAACAGCGCGCGGCTCAGCGGGCGGCAGAAATTGCTGCAGGTCAGCGCGAGCCCAGCCATTCGCATCCCACGGGAGGGGAGGGCCGCCATGCGAACCCTGCCGGAACTGAAGACGATAGCGCTGCCCAGGGCAATCAGTCTCGCCCGCTCGATAATGTAGTGCCCCCGCGCTCATCAGCGCGACAACGTCGTTCGCATAACGAACTTGCAAGCCAAGCAGAAGTGCGTAGCTGGGAGCAGGCGGGCGTACAGCGTGCTGCGCTGGAATTCCTCAAAAACAGCCGCCGCGAATACGGTAAATCGCAAGACTCCCAAGACGTAGCACAGCCTTATCCGGCCGATTCTGGGTTTACGCAACCGATAAAATTGAATCCTGTTGAGGCAACTTCGGCAGTGTCTGAAGCACGCAGGGCTGAAGTCGAACAAAAGGTGTTCGTCAATTCCCAGCCTGTTACCAGTGCGCAAGATCAAGACTCTCGCGAATATACTGCCGCTCCTGCCGCGGCACCAGCAAATACGCCCGCAACAACAATCGACGCACCACCTGATCTGTTGCCCGATATGCCAATGTCGGCGCCTATTGATCCTGATAATAATGATATGTCGTGGGTTGATGCGAGTAGGCCCGAATGGACTGAGCTTCCCACCAAAAAGTCGCGCCGGAATAAAAAGAAGCACGAGCCCGAAGAAGAACCCGTGCATGAAAAGAAGTCAAAGCGCCAGCGCAAAGAGAGCGAAAAGGCAACCAAGCACGATAGGATTGCCGAAGACGAACAGTTCCGCAGTGCGCTTACCAACGGTACATCATTCTCAGAGGCTGCTCTTGATGCGGGCGTTGCCTCAAGCATTGATGATCGCATGCGCCAAGCGCGCAAGCAGCAAAACAAGCGCATAAAGCGCCGCGTTATTATTGTTGTGGTTCTCTGCTTGCTCGGTGCAGGCATTGGAGCAGGGGCTGGTTTAGGGTATTACCCCATTACCGTTGAAAATGGTCAGATTATTTTTGGCGATAATAAGCTTGTCCTTGGTGATAAACAGTCCCCGACCTCTTCGGGTTCAACAAGCTCATCAGGTGGCTCAAGCAGCGGATCAGCGGGCGGCACTGCAGGCGGCTCCAAGAAAGCCGAAAAAGAAAAGGATCAATCGGGCACAGTCATTTACGGCTACTCGCTCACTGACCCCAACGGCGAACCCTATACCGTGACAGAAACTGTTGAGTTTGGTAGCGAAGGACTCTGTGGCAATTCGACCACCGAAGCTACCTTTGCAAACGCAGAAGCTGCAGCCGATTATCTCGCAACCGTCAAGCGTGATTACGGCAAATCTTTCGTAGGCGGATCCAATGAGGGAACAAAGACAACAGTAACGGTTGACGTAACGTCAAGTAAGCTCGATCGCGAGCAATATGAGGATGCCCTCCGCAACACCGTAGCGGATCTCATGATCATCAAGAAATCCTAGTAAAACAGTACGGTTTATCAGGAGTTTCTTTGTGGGGGGTCCAACTAAAGTGGTGGCTTATCTTGCCAAAATACTGCCCCGCACCCCTAAAATAAATACTCCAAAAGTGGTAATCTATACGTGCATTGCTTATAGATTGTGTAGGAATTGTGAATTAACGCTTGAAAGGGGGATTTTCTCGATTTTTCCCAAATATGAGCAATAGACCTTTAAATAAGGAAATAGCTCAACATAGGGTAGCAAACACCGATCAAAGCCCCGAAATATTGAAAAAAGGTCCTTAAATACCGCTGCTATACTAAATGCCCACCCTTGCTAAAACAGGGATGGACCTCGGAAAACGCATAGAATAGTACAGCGAAGAAAACAGAAAGGACAAGGCGAACGACCCCAAAATGCGGAAGCCACAAGCAACCGCACGATAGTCGTTTAGCAAGTGGTTTCGTTGAAACGCGAGACTGCGCAGCGTTCGGAAGCGGATCGAAGGCACGTTTGGTGTTGGCATCGAGAGAAACCAACAAACAAGCAACAAGATCAAAGAGCCAAAACCGATTCTGACCGTTCGAGATGTGAAAGATTAGGAAACATGACTGAAGAGAAGCAACACACCCCAAACGTACCCGAACCTTCTCCCCGGAAATCGGACGACGTTCTTGATGCCAAATTAGAAAATGCAAAGCTAGCATCTAAGAAAGCACGCACAAAGCGCATTGTCATTATTGTTGTAGCAATCCTAGTAATAGTTGCTGGGGCATTTGCCGTGTGGTTCTTCTCGAACCCGAACAACGCAGACATTTTCGACCCGAACGCAAAAGAGGGTCAAGCTCCCTATAAAACCCAAGAAGAAATCCAAGCCGAACTCGACCGCCAGGTTGAAGAGGGCATGTTTAATATATCTATTGCCAGCGTAATCCAGTTTGAAGATGGAACCAAACCAGGCAAAGCCTACATTGAAAATGTGCCAGGCAATCATTATGTGATGCAAGTAACCATTACCCTTGATGACAGTGGAGAGACCGTCTACGAGTCTAAAGCCATCAAGCCTGGTAACTTTATTGAAGACATCACATTAACCAAAGATCTTGATGCGGGAAGCCATGCTGCAACAGCTACGTTTACCGCTCTTGATAGTGAATCCCTCGAAGAGGTTGGCAAAGCAGCCGCCAAGATTAATCTGAACGTTTTGGCGTGATGCTTATGACAACTCTCACAATGCAGGATCGAGGTGGTTGACAAGAGAATGAATTCTATAGCTGCGTATAGAAACAAAAAAGGTGTGAATACTAAAGGAGGAATTGGAATGAAGAAAAAACTAGTAGCAGTTGGTTTAGCTGCGACATTGGTGTTAGGTACTATGCCTGCATTGGCGTTTGGTGCGCCGGAAACAGGGAATAAAGAATTCACAAACGAAAGCGGCACTACAACTGGAGATACGACGGTTAAGGTATGGACAGACACATCGAACATCTCTGCGGAATTACCGATTGACTTAGTCGTATATGGCCCAGCAGAAGGTGGTGCGTTAACTACGCCTGATACATACGCGATTACCAATAAGTCTGGCTTTGCTTTAGATGTAAAGACTGCTATTGCAACACAAACAGCTAGTCAAGAAGCCGATTTTACACTTGCCAACACGAGTCAAAGTGGAACCATTTCTCCAACTGGCAAAATTGCTGATCTCCAGATTGCTCTTACGAAAAAGGATGGCGCGAAATCTTGGACGATCATGAAGGACGGGGTCGCAGCGTCGGATGTCCTTGCT
>JAVWLC010000133.1:6471-6715 GCA_036638175.1 Raoultibacter sp.
GTTGGGTAAGTCAGGGGCGGCAGATGCAAAACTTACTTTGAAAGCATCTGGAACAATCTCAAAAGCAGCTGACATAACTGGCAATGCAGAAGGTAAAGCAAAGACAGCAGTAAAGATTACCTATACTGTTGCTGCGCATACAACTGCATAGTAAAGCAAATCGCGCTAGCGAATAAGCTGATTCCTGCTGAGCGATGTTTGGCGGGAATCAGCGATAAGAGTGCAGTAATCATTGCGTTTTAAA
>JAVWLC010000134.1:0-6714 GCA_036638175.1 Raoultibacter sp.
ACCTTCACTCCAACGGTTGTTGAACCAAAGGCTACTGTTGGTGCAAGACTTACAACAAGACAGGTTGCGAAAAAGACCGATAGACCTTTTGTAACGTAATGATTCTTGCGCTTTATGTCATATAGTGAGCTACCCATAAGAGACGTCCCTTGCAATCTTTGGATCAATTCGTGCCAAGTAATGAGCTAGTCGCTCAGATAATCCCCAAGTATAGCAGTGGCATAGATCCTCGCTGACCCGCTAGGTTTCGAGTGGGATATTAAGGCACCCCTATGAGTAAATAAGAGGGCCGCAACTCGCTTTCTTGCCAAAGCAAAAGCAGGATTCACGCAATCCCACCATCCCTCAACAAGGAAAAACGGCTCCCACATAAGCAGGAGCCGTCATCAAAGCTAGGTTCGCACAGAGCGCGAAACCTTACAGTTTAATGTTATAGAACGCACCCAGGCCAGCATACGTACCTGCGGTATCAAGCTCTTCCTCGATGCGAATGAGCTGGTTGTACTTGGCAACGCGATCGCTGCGGCACGGAGCACCGGTCTTGATTTGACCTGCGTTGGTGGCAACTGCCAAGTCAGCAATGGTCGTATCTTCGGTTTCGCCAGAGCGGTGAGACATGACGCAAGCATAACCTGCTTGCTTTGCCATCTGGATTGCCTCCATGGTCTCAGTCAGGCTGCCAATCTGGTTGACCTTGATGAGAATTGCGTTAGCGCAACCCATTTCGATACCTTTTGCAAGGCGCTTCGAGTTGGTAACAAACAAGTCGTCGCCAACGAGCTGCACACGCTCGCCGATGCGCTCGGTGAGAGCCTTCCAGCCCTCCCAATCTTCTTCGGCCATGCCGTCTTCGATTGAGATGATGGGATACTTGTTAACGAGAGCTTCCCAGTAGTCAACCATTTCCGCGCTGGTCAGTTCGCGACCTTCGCCAGCCAAAACGTACTTGCCCGACTTCTCGTCGTAGAACTCAGTTGAGGCAGGATCCATTGCAAACATGATGTCACTACCCGGCTTGTAGCCAGCTGCTTCGCAAGCGCGCACGATATACTCAAGAGGCTCTTCGTTGGTCTTAAAGTTTGGAGCAAAACCACCCTCGTCACCAACGCCACCGCCGAGACCAGCATCGTGCAGAACGTTCTTGAGCGTGTGATAGATTTCAGCACACCAGCGCACCGATTCGGCAAACGTAGGAGCGCCAACAGGCATAATCATGAATTCCTGGAAGTCGACGTTGTTGTCTGCGTGGACACCGCCGTTCAGGATGTTCATCATGGGCGTAGGAAGAAGATTAGCGTTTACGCCGCCGGCATATTTATACAAAGGCAGTTCTGCCGCTTCAGCAGCTGCTTTCGCAACAGCGAGCGAAGCGCCGAGAATTGCGTTAGCTCCAAGGTTGCCCTTGTTGTCTGTTCCGTCGATCTCAATCATCGTTGCGTCAACAAGGCGCTGATCATCGGCTTCGAGACCAATGAGTGCATCGGCAATCTCTTCGTTGACATGAGCTACCGCATTCAGCGTGCCTTTGCCGAGATAACGCTCGGAATCACCATCGCGAAGCTCAACAGCTTCGAATGCGCCCGTTGATGCGCCCGACGGTACCGCCGCGCGGCCAAACGAACCGTCCTCGAGGACAACTTCAACCTCTACCGTTGGATTGCCGCGTGAATCGAGAACTTCGCGGCCGAATACATCGATAATGATGCTCATGTGCACTGCCTTTCTTGGTTTGCTGCACTGCGAGTCCCTTTTCTAGGGATGCATCGCAATATCTGGACAACCTCATAATACTAAACGGCCCCGAAGAATGGTCACCTCATCGGGAATTTTGCTCACAAGCTCCATGGCAACGGCCGACACACTAAAGCCGCCTCAGATTCGGACACATATCTTGTTGTCCGAATCTGGGCGGCTGGTTCACGGAAGCTGGCGAATACTGTCGTACTCGCCAGCCGGGGGGATTGGTTACTTTTCTTCAGAATCGTTGGTCAACGTATCCCACGCGTCGCTAAAAGCTTCTTTGACGTCGTTCACGAGCTCGGGTACTTCACGCTTGATGTCGGTCAATGCATTTTGAGAATGAGAAGCCAAATCGCTGGCGACGGTCTTAGCGTGTGATTGGATATCAGAAACTGCAGTCTTTGTTCCTTGCTGAACATCGGACATGATGTCTTGCGTGCCCCGAACCACATCGGATACCGCTTCTTGAGAGTGCTGGGCAACTTCGCCTGTCATATCCTTTGCATGCTGGAGCATGTTATTTTTTGTCTCAGTCATGTGTCTCACCTTCAGTCTTTCTTTCAAATACCTGTTGTGTTCTGCTCCATTGTAAGAAAACTGAGGCTTTCGCAGGATTCCGCCAGAAAACAAGGTAGTAACGTACCGGTATCAGATTGATAGAGAAAGGTGAAGAGCGTCGACTAGCTCATTTTCGTGAAGCATCCAGCAGTCCACACGACGTCTCCACGCAAACCGGTTCGCTAGAGAAAAACAGACAGGCCGATGCAGACGGTAAGACCAGCGAAAAGTATGGCAGCAGAGGACAACGAAAATGCACGGGGATCCAGCTTCGTCTGCGCAACCCCAATGCCGTAGCAGCGGGATTCCATCGCAAGAGCCAAGCTATCAGCCCTCCTAAACAATCCGACAAAAAGGGGAATGAGCACCGTTTGCCAAGCACGCAAACGATCCATCAGCGAACCCTCAGAAAAGGCAGCGCCTCTCGCCCACTGCGCCGCTCGAACGCTCTCAAACTCTTCTGCTGTGATCGGGATAAATCGCAACGCAATCGAAATCATCGTCGCAATATCATGCGTGGGAACTTTGAATACACGGAGCGGTTTCAAGAAATCATTGAGAGCGTCGGTAAGATCATTTGAAGTGGTGGTAAAACTCACCACAAAACTCGCCAGAACAAGGAAGATAATGCGCAACACATAAAAGCTCCCCCGTGCGAAGCCTTCTGGGACAAAGCCAAATGATCCTATCAGAGGAATGGGTGCCACCCCCGAAAGAGCGCCCGCAGAAACTTCGCCTATTCCATAAGCAGAGCCAACATTGGCAACATCGAGGGCAAAGCTATTAAACACCAAGGTAAAGGCGAGTATCACATACACGGGAATGAGCAACTTCGCCATCCGACCAAAAGGAATGCGTCCTAGCACAATAAGCACGAGGCATAACGCGCAACAAGCCAACAGGCCAGACCAAGTACGCACAAAGAAAAGGGTGATGGAATACGCCAACAAAAGAACTAATTTAACCCGCGCATCAAGGCGATGAACGGGCGTATCGTTGGGAATATAGATGTTGAGACCGAATTGCATGCAAGCAGTATGCCACAATCACGATTAAGCCGCCGAAAATCCGCTCAAACTGTCCTTCAAAACACTCATAAGCGGGCCATCACGTGTGTCGACGGCCCGCTTTTCGAAAGCAATAAGAACGTTCAAAGAGGTCTACAGCTTGGCTTTGATCTTTTCGACAGCATCGCCGATTGCGTGACCAGCATCCTCGGCTGCATCCTTAACTGTTTCGGCTGCAGTTTCAGCAGCATGCTTGACGCCTTCGGCGGCTTCTTTAGCCTCATGCGCCACGCCTTTTGCTTTTTTCTCTGGATCTTCGCTCATGATAATCTCCTTTTGATAATAGCCATTATTCATAGGCTTTGTGGTAGTAATTCCGTACTGCTGTCTCGATACTATTCTCCGAAGATCTGCTCGGTAGCCTGCCTGAGCTCAGCCGCTTTCGCAGCTGTCTCGGCGGCTTCAACCGAAGCCCTTTCATCGCCTTCGCGGTCAGCTTCTTCAACCGATGCTTCAGCTTCGAACTTAATGGATTGCTCCATTTCTTCGAGCTCTTCAGCTGCACGTTTCTTTTCGACATCTTCGTCAATCGAAATCATTTTTTCCATATCGGCAATTCCGCTCTTCGTCACGACAATCTCCCTTCTTACACACAGTGTTCATTGCGGCAGAAGCCTGCTTTATTACATCAGGTTCCGCGTTCTCGTATGGGTTTAGTGTAGGCAAAATGAACTGATCATAGGCGGCTGCGCGGCAACGACGACGAAACGATTGCGTGGCAAAGGAAACAAACGATCAACGCGGGTTATCGCGGCAAGGTCAAACAGGATGTTAGAATCTAAACTCCGACTCCCAGTCAAAATCATCCGACGTTTCAACATCTTGAGGCCAATGTGCACACCAAGCAGGGACCTCAGGTACCGCCACTCGATCGATGCTCGGCGTGTAGGGCTTGATGTCGAGAACAGGTGTCCCATCCTCGGCATCAAGATAGTAAGATGCGATGGTCCCTTTTTCGCCGTCGAGAGCCGCAACCGCGATCACGCTGACACAAAGGGGGTTTGGACGCATTGGGGAGCGCGTAGCGAAGATCCCGAGGGGCTCAGTGACATTTTTGTACGGCATTCCCACATCGAGAAAATCTCTATACGCAGGATCGTCGGCTTTGTCCGCCCACCACGTAATAACAAGGTGGCTGAATCCGTTGAGACCCTTCATGCCTGAGCGATAATGCGACTCGAGATGAATAGTGGCTGATCCGTCCTCGTTCTGAGAGACGGTTCCGATGGGATTGATGACTATATCTGACATAGCTATATGCTCCTTTCCTAGGGCTGTTCGAAGCATATAGACTGACACCGTGTCAGGGTCAAGGAACAAAAACGGATAATGCACGCGCTGCACAGCGGCTGTAATAGCTTTCTCGGGGCCATCGATACTGACGCCCTGATACGGTAGAATGAGAGTTCACCGAGCCAATAGAAAGCGGGAAGCCATGGGAGGCCACTTTTCCAGCCTGTTCTACGACTCGCCACCAGTACCTAAGAGCATCTTTCGCGTTGGCGAAGAAAAAGTATTTGCTCCAGGTGAAATGTTGGTTGAAAACAATATTCCGCTAGGCGGTTGCTACTACATCATCGAAGGGCTCGTCTTCGCGGTCGACTTTCCCGAAAACGGCGAAAAGGCTTTTGGGCTGATCGTAGACAAAGACACATTGCTTGGCGAAACATCGCTGTTGCTGGATATTCCCTTCCCGACGGGGTTCCAAGCTCAAATCAAAACGCGCGCACTTTTCATATCGGCAGCGAATTTCTTAAAACTTTTCGAAGAGGATATTGAGGTTTCGCAGTATCTAGCTCGCGTTGCTGCGAGGAAAATGCTTTCAGTAAAGAGGCTCTATAGCAATCGGAGAAACGAATCTGTCATCTGGCGAATTTGCAACACGATTCTCGAATTCTCCTACCGATACGGAAAAGACTTCGAAGGAGGAATGCTTATCGCATTTCCCCTCAGTCATCAGCTATTGGCAGATTTCGTCAACGCAAATAGGGTTACGGTTACCAAGTGCATGCAGTTCCTCAAAGAAGAGGATCTTGTTCGAAGGATCAACAACACCTACTACGTTCCTAAGATAGAACGCCTGGAAACATACATGAAAGAACAAGCCACCAGTAACCAAAATATACTCTGACGCAAACGGGATCAGGCAATGTAGCCAAGGCTACAAGTGTAGCCCTGCTTTCTAGACCAGGTATCCCACAGCCCGTATTCTCTAGTCCACAAGAAGGCAGAAGAGAACGCCGCGTCACCAAGGATTCAATCAGGCAAGAACACGTATTCGCTGAAGTGTCTGGTACAACATCAAAGGTAGCTGCGCGACCAACTCCAAAGCCGAAAATCATGAGGGATGGGAGACCACAATGGAGATGGATCGCAGAAAGTTTTTATCAACCGCCGTTATCGCTGGCGGAGCAGCTGCGTTGGCTGGTATTACTGGGTGTAGTCCGAAAACTGAGTCCACCGCAGAGGCAACAGACTCGAACACATCAGACAACAAAGAAGCTGCAACCCAAGAACTGTCAGCCGATGTCGTCATCATCGGCGCTGGTGCCGCAGGATTGAGCGCTGCGTGCACAGCAACCGAACAGGGAGCAAGCGTTATCCTGCTCGAGGCGATGCCCATGACCGGTGGCGCGTCTTTGGGTGCCACCGCAACCAACGTCGCAGGGTCTCAAATGCAAAAAAATGCAGGCGACGAAGATAGTCCCGAGCTGATTCTTGCCAGCTATGCCAAAGATCTCGATGACCCCTACGTGCTTGCCACCGCAAAGATGTATTCAGAGAACAACGGAGCAACGTATGACTGGTTGGCTTCTGATATTGGAGTCAAGTTCGCAGACGAAGTGCAGTTCTTTCCCCCGTATCCTGTCGCGAGAATCTGCTACCCCATCGGTGGCGGACCAGGCATTGCCAAAACCCTAACTGAGAAAGTCGAATCATCCTCAGTGGAGCTGTTGCTCGAAACAACCGCCACTGAGCTTATAAAAGAAGAGGGCGCTATTGCTGGCGTTATCGCCCAGGCAGCAAGCGGAACAGAGTATCAAATTGCGACAAAAGCAGTAATTCTTGCCGCTGGAGGCTTCGGGGCAAAACGCGGCATGCTCCCCTACGAGCCGCTGAAAAACGTAATCTTCTACGGCTCAGAGTCTTCAGACGGCAAAGCCATGGGCTTGGCTTTGTATAGCGGGGCGATGCTCAGATATCTTGATAATGTCTCTATCGAAGGCGGGGGTCTTGAACTTACTCCTGGTACGGGCACACAGTTGTATTCCGTCGTACTCGGTTCCTTCAGAGATGCTGCAGCTATCATCATCGGACCTGATGGCAATAGGGTTATGAACGAAATGGG
>JAVWLC010000135.1:0-6674 GCA_036638175.1 Raoultibacter sp.
ACATGATATTCTCCTTTTCTGCTTAGACGAGGTAGTAGACGGAGGGGTTGGTTCCGCGCTCTGGGAGGAGTGTTTTGTACTCCCGATCGCGCAAGAGCTGGGAGACTTCTGAGTTGGGATCGTCGAAGTCACCGAAATAGCGTACGCGGGCGGGGCAGACTTCAACACATGCAGGTGCTAAATCCTTCGCCAATCGGTGCCAACACATAGTGCATTTTTCGACCACGTGCTTTTGATGCGCAGGAATATCGGCATCGCCCATTGCTTGGCCGATGGCGTAGCTCGGTTCCTCCCAATTAAAAGAACGTACGCCAGTGTAGGGGCATGCAGACATGCACATACGGCAGCCGATGCATTTGTCGTAATCTTGGCGCACGGCTCCCGTGTCGGGATCTTTGTACGTGGCTCCAACAGGGCATACCTTCACGCATGCGGGGTTTTCGCAATGCTGGCATGCTACGGCAATGTTTGCCAAAGAGAGATTGGGGTAGGTGCCGGCAGGGGTGTCTGGATTGTTTCCGCCTTCGGTGAGAATGCGGCTCCACCACACGTTGTCGGGCAAGTTGTTTTCAACTTTGCATGCTACCGCACACGCATGACAGGCAATGCAGGATTTTTTATCGATAACGAAACCAAGGCGTGTCATTATTCATCTCCCCCCCTTCCATGTGCGAATTTCGCAGAGTACATCCATAAAGTTGTTATTTACGGCAAATACATCAAACTCTGTGGAGCTTAACAGCGACCATCCTCCTGCTTTGTGTTGATTGAGCTGCCAGCCCTTGGGATAAAGCAGCACGCCAGGGCGAATAGCGTCAGAAAATATTGCTTTTGCAACGGCGGTTCCGCGATCGTTGTAACACTCAACGTAACTGCCATCGGCGATATTTCGCGCTTTAGCGTCCACGGGATTGATTTTTACATATGGCTCAGGGTCTATTTCGCGCAAAAGGGGCGTATTGAACCATTGTGAGTGAACGCGATAGCGCGGGCGCTCGCTCATAAGCACGAGGGGGTATTTCGAATACAGCTCGTTTTCTGGCCATGCTTCAAGTGGTGGGAACCAATGGGCCATGCGATCTCGATCAATTTCTTCAGGCGTTGGTGTCTTTGTTGTAGCCGCTCGTACCATTGGCATTTCGCGATAGAATTCAAATCTACCAGTAGCTGTGCCAAAGGCACCGTCTTTGTAAGCAATGTGCGGATCGGTTTCAGCGTCACCTGGGATGAAGCGAATCTGTTTCTTTTCGCGCAGTTCAGCCATGCTCGTGCCAAGAGCTTTGCTTAAATCGGTGTTGTAGGTTTCCTCGAGAATCTCTTCGTTGCTCAGTTTAAAATAGGTGCCAAGCCCCAGTTTTTCAGCGAGCTCGGTGACAATCAGCGTGTCTGGCTTGCTTTCATACAAGGGCTCGATTGCCTTTTCGTTGTGATGCAGCGAAGAGCACTGGCCTGCGTTGGCTACTTCTTCAAGCTCAAACCATTGTGCGATCGGTAGCACCATATCGGCGTAGCGTGCGGAGTCTGTCATGGCAGAATCGGCGACCACGACATAGTCCATTGCGGGGATGATGATATCGGTCCACGCATGTGTGTCGGTGTGAGTATTCAAGGGGTTTGCTGAATACATCCAAAGCATTTTTATCTCAGCTTTTTTGCCAGCAAATTGCTTCTCTTCGACAACGTTTTTCAAATCAACACTCGGTATTGAGAATCCCGTGCTTGGACCATTGGGTGCTGTGTATGCGGCGTTGCCTCCAATATGAACACCCCAGAACGCTCCATAGGATGCTCCTGGTTTTCCTAGATTTCCGAGGAGCGCGCACAGCGTAAGACCTGCCATGGTGGTGTGGGCTCCGTTGTTATATGCCTGTGGGCCATATCCTTCGTAGTGAAAAACGGGTGTATCCATGCAGATATCTGCTAGCTCATAGATATCTTCGACAGACACTTCGGTTAACTTGGAAGCTTCTTCGGGAGTGTGAGACAGAATTTCGTCCTTAAGCAGTTCATAAGCGGTGCGGCACGGTACGCCATCTAGGCTGTAATTGCCTTCGATATCGGGCTTTGTTGCCTCGACCACGGTTACTAAATTGCCTTCAGAAAGAACCATGTACGGATCGTCGATGATTTCCTTACCCGTTTTGGGATTCATTTTGCCTGTAGGAACAGGAGCAATGCCTGTATCACTTCTGCGTACAAACATTCCCGTATCGCTTCGTACCAAAAGGGGAGCGACCGTATGCTTCCGTAGGTAGTCAATGTCCTGGGCATCTTTTTCTAAAACAATGTTCATGATGGCGTATTTGAGTAGGGTGTCGCTGCCTGGGCGAATGGGAATCCATTTATCGGCCTTAGAGGCGACTTGCGTAAAGACGGGGTCAATCACCACCAGCTTAGTGCCTCCCTGCATGGCTTCTTTTACTAGGTGCCAGTTTTGTACTTGTGCGTCAGTGATATTGGCGCCCCATACTACGATGGTCTTCGCGTTCTTTGCATCGGTAGGTTCGTTGCCCTCCCACATTTGCATGCCCATTAAGGGGCTGGCATACAATCCAGCTACTGCCTGCATGCCGTAGAAGCTACCCATGTCAAGACAAGGACCAATGCTGCTGGCATTTAAAAGTGCCTGAAGGCGACCGTATGCGCTGGTGATGCCGCTCGCTTGATTACCTGAAGCGGTTAAGAATGCTACGGAATTTTCGCCGTATTCACTTTGGATGGTTTCAATTTTTTCAGCAATTTCCGTGAGAGCCTCATCCCAGCTTATGCGCTCCCATTTTTCGTCGCCCCGTTCGGTTCCTTCGGCGCGACGCATGGGGTATTGCAGGCGTTCGGGGTCGTAAATCCTGTGTACGTGGGATAAGCCTCGTTGGCAGATGCGGTCGTAACATCCCTCATTGTATTTTGCGCGTGAAGTCTTCGTTATTTTGCCATCGCGGACATGGACATTTATGTGGCAAAAACCAAAGCAGTTTGGACGGCATACGCCGCGAAAAATCTGCTCGCCTTGTGCTTCCGTTTGACCAGTGCTGTAGTCCGCGGCGAGTGCTGTCAGCGATGTAGTGGTTCCGCCGATTGCTGCAGCACCAGCCACAACTCCTGTTGTCTTGAGAAAGCTTCGACGAGTGAGTCCGCTTAGCGGGCTGTTCGCTCCTGACATTTCTCCTCCTCAAAGATTGTGTCAGGATATCTTCTGTCGGACGGTTCAATGGGTTCCCTTGTTTTCTGGTCCCCAAGCGCAATCCTTCAGGATATCCCCCTGATAGTCCTCATAAGAATCGGCCAATTCCTTGTGATGTCACCTTATCGCAATCTATTGCGACAATCAATGTGACAAATTATATTCTTTTGAGGATAATACGAAGACACTGAAGCCGTTAATCTTAGTTTTATGGGTAACAAGCTTGGTGATCTGGGGTTCGTCAATGCGGTCTAGAATACTTACCGCTATAGTTTTCGGCGGGCTATTCGCGCTTTTACCATGCCAAGGATGTCATCTTCGCTCATTCCTGAGTTTGCGCATGCTTGAATCATGTCGTCGATCAGGAGCTCAACGGGGCTGTCGGCCGCACGGGCTGCTCCCACATCGTTGCGCTCAGCGATAAAGGTGCCGCGTCCTTGTCTTGTGGTGATGTAACCTTCGCGCTCCAAATCCATGTAAGCGCGATTGACTGTGTTGTAGCTAATGTCGAGATCAACAGCTAGTGCGCGTACGGTAGGCAAGCGATCACCTGCGGTATATTCGCCCGATCCAATAAGGTAAGCGATACGATTTTTGACCTGAATCCAAACGGGAAGGCCGCTTCCGTAGTCTAGTTCAAATGATTCGAGTGGGCTCATAGACTTTCTTTCTGACTGTTATTGGCGTTCAAAGTGATAGGTAAAACTTTTGGCCAGCGCTTATTCGTGCTGGCTTCGTGCGAAATTCGTTTTATCTCCCGTTCCCTCGGTGAATCCGTCGCTCATTGCGCTTGGGATGGTGACAACGGTTCCCTTTGATTTCTTCACTGTTTCGTATTGCATGAGCATAGTGCGAAGCTTCATGGCGGCTTCTGGATCACCATATACCTCTGCGGCTTCGGTGAGCATTTCGGCTAGATCGCGTTCTGCTCCCACAACGGCCATGCGAGCATTTTTCTCGCGGTCGGCTTGTGCTTCAAGTGACATGACTTCTTGCAGTTCGTCGGGGATCACGATATCGCGGACTTTGACCGAAATGATATCAACACCCCAGTTGGCGGCTTCTTTCTCGATGTCTTCCTTGATCTCGACATCAAGCTGATCGCGGCGGAGCGCCACCTCGGCGACGGTTGAGCGGCCAACCGCTTCGCGCATTGCCGTTTGCGCAAGAAATGAGACAGCTGCATAGTAATCTTCGACTTCTGTACAGGCTTTTTCGGCATCCCAAACAACCCAGAACAAGACCGCATCGATGTTTACGGGAACGAGGTCGGCGGTGAGTGTTTTCTCCGCGCTGAAAGGGGTTGCAATAATGCGTTGATCGACGCGGATAGTACCATGCTCAACAATGGGTAAAGTGAAATACAGCCCAGGGCCTACGACGCGATTGAAAGTGCCGAATCGCAGAACGACAACCTTTTCCCAGCTTAGAGCTATATGGGTGGATGAAAGTGCGAAGGTTGCAAGAATGAGCATGACGATAATGGCTTCGATCCCAATGCCACCAAAGATCGCATATGCTATACCAAGCACTAGCGCGCAGGTTGCAACGAAAACGGCAATATTGAAGATAATTGCGCCGTTGCGTGAGGACTTGCGAGGGACATACGAGGTCGCTGCTCGCATTTCGGCATTCTTGTCCCTGAAGTCGTAGGGTGCGTCTTTCATCATGCGGTTGGTGTTTCGCCCCATGGTCGAAGCCTTTCTCTAGCTGAGTAGTGTCAATCCGTTAAGTAATTCAGGCATTTGAGTTATGTCGTAATCGGCGGTTCCAATGATACAGAGTCGAAGAATAAAGCCTCCCACAAGCAGGAATACTGCTATCCACAAAAGCTGTGTGCGGTAGTTTCCGTGCGTCACAAAGCGTTCCATTACGAGGGGTGCTGTAAGACCGGATGCGACAAGGCCTATCCAGAATAGCCAGCTCATTTCACCAAAGAGCAAGGCATTGGCTGCGAGAGCTGTACCTTCATTTCCTTGAGCTAATCCGACATAAGCTGCCAAACATATCGCTTCAGCGATGATGAGGATGCTGTCAAATCGAGAAAGCCATACGAGGGGGTAGATGAAGGGTTGCCGTGTTTCAACAAATGTTGCGCCTAGAAACACGATGCCGAAACCGCAGGAAAGCGATGACAGGATAAATAAGGCAGGAAGAAGCCATGTTTGCCAGAACAAGACTGATGCCATACTTTGTAAAAGTAGGCCTGTATAGGTCATTGTTGCTATACCTGTGATGATTCCGATGAGGGCAAGGATGACAGTTGCAGCTCGTGGGATGCGTGGTGTATCAAGGAGTGCGAGAGCGGAAAAGGCTGCTGAGCACACGAGAGAGCCTACAAGCATGTATGAGCCTACGGCGATCGCTGAGGGTTCGGGGGTAAGTAGGAGATTGATAATGCGGTCGGGTCTGCCGAGATCGGCGAAAAGACAGAGAATTCCTGTTGCTAAAGCGATGAAACACACAGGCCAGCAGCGAGAAAAGCAATCATCGGGCAAGGTAAGTGCGGCGCGAATGCTTGATCGTTTGCTGATGGGAGACGATGCGCTTGCGGCGGGATTCAAGTGTGATTCTCGTGCGCCTATGCATTCGAGGGCGCTTAAGACAGCAAGAGCCCCAGCCCCGGTTCCGCCGAGAAAGAGATAGCATGTTGTAAGCGTATTGAACATGCGGTTTTGTCTTGCCCCCGAAGTTTATGCGATTGGCAACAGGTGAGGGCTATGGAATCCAAGCTCGCTCGTTGCTGAGTACTTGTCGCAATGTATTCAAACAAAGGTAGTATAACATCCTTGAAAAAGCAAGACCTCGCGTTGAGGGGTGCGCGAGGTCTTGAGGATGCTAGTCGGTTGATGCCTTACCCAACCTATTTACCAGCTGGCTTGAGACCTTTTTCTTCTGCGGCATCACGTAGTTTTTGGAACACTTCTTTGTGATGAATCTCGGGGCTATTTTGGCAGAGCATGTCGCAGGTACCGCACATTTGGCAATCCCAAAGTCCTGCCTGTACTGCTTCAACCAGGCGATCCGCCTGATCATAGGGATCGAAATATCGATACGCGATGGCTATCATTTTTGAGGGTCCCACATAGGTCGGTGTCTCTTTTTTGGCGGGGCAGCCCGCGGTGCAAACCTGACAGCGGCAGCAGTATTCCAGCATATGTAGTTGGTCTGCGAGGTCGGCGGTCATGGAGCCATCATTGATTTCTGCGTCAGTCAGTGGAGCAATGCGGACGCGTTCGTAGGTCTTAGCTATTTCTGCGTGAGCGCGTCGCTTGTCGACGATGAGGTCATGAAGAACGGGGAATCCTTCAAGGGGAGCAATCGTGTGCTTGCCGTCCTTCACGAATTGGATGCATGCAAACACAGGCGTTCCGTCGTAGGTGACCGAACAACGGCCACACAGCCTTCCGCGACATGTGTAATCGAACCCAATCGCCTCATAATTTTCGTGGATGTGCATGATGGTTTCGAGTACCGTCATGTTTTCCTTATA
>JAVWLC010000136.1:0-6671 GCA_036638175.1 Raoultibacter sp.
AATACACAAGGTGGCTCTCAGGCCCCAGTTTTCCAACTGTTAGATATTGGTGCAAAAGCAACTGAAGTCGCAGCTCCAACCAAAGCAGGGCATACCTTTGTTGGTTGGTATACAGAAGCAGCCTGTATTAATGCGTGGGACTTTACAACAAATGTTATGCCTACAAGAAATGTTGTCCTGTATGCAGGTTGGCTTTCTAATACGTGTATCGTTACATTTGCTGGCAACGGAGGAGAGCCAGCTACTACAACCAAAACAGTCAATCGAGGTTCAAGCTTAGGTGCAGACACGCCAGTAATTCCTCAAAAGACAGGCCATAGGTTTATAGATTGGTATACAGATGCCACAGGAGGCACTGTCTACAACTTCAATACAGCTGTAACAAGTGACATAACGCTTTGGGCTCACTGGGAAGCAATCCCGTATACCCTTTCTTTTGACTCTCAAGGAGGAACTCCTAATCCAAGTCCTCAAACGGTACGCTATGGATCAGTTGCTTCTCCTGTAAGTGATCCTATTCGACCAGGCTATACCTTCAATGGTTGGTTCACTGAAGCAGGGGGTCTTGGTAATCACTGGGATATAGCAACAACTACCATGCCAGCTAACGATCAAACACTTTTTGCTCACTGGACAGCAAAGCCCTATACCATCTTCTTTGATGCTAATGGAGTGGTTGGCTCTATGGGTTCGCAAAGCATGACCTATGGAGTAAAGGAAGCTCTCAAACCAAATACGCTTGTAGCACCAGCAGGATCGCGCTTTACAGGATGGAACACCCGAGCAGATGGACTAGGGGACTCATACGCAGACAAAGCAGAGGTTCTTGACCTTGCTGCAGGAGATGACTCCATTACTCTTTTCGCCCAATGGACAGAAAACACCTACACCATTGAGTTCAACCCCAATCCTCCTGAAGGCTCAGCAGTGACTGGGGATATGCAGTCACTCAAGAATGTGCGTTACTCTCAAAGCATTCCATTGACCGCAAATAGCTACTCCTGCCAAAGCTATGTCTTCTCTTGCTGGACCGAGAACATGGACGGTACAGGAACGCGTTATGAGAACAGGCAAGTGGTAGAGAAGCTTCGCGGAGAAACGCAGACAGGAGAAACAATCACGCTCTTCGCCCAGTGGGCGGGGGCTCCTTATACCGTTACGTATGACAAGACGCTTGATGATGCAACAGGAACCATCGCACCTGATACCTTTACCTATAACACCTGGTCTCGGTTACCTTCGTCTGGTTTTGAGCGGACGGGTTCTGAACTCGTTGGTTGGAGCCGCGACAAAGCTAAGGCGCAAGCGGGTATTGCAGAATTTAAGCGCGGTCAGGCGGTCAAGGATTTACCAGCTAACAAAGGGGATGCTGTTACTTTATACGCAGTCTGGACTGAACGCATAGCCGTAACATGTCCACTCAACCCTACAATTGCAATTGACGCGCAGGGTAATCCGACGCCTGATGCTACAACCTACTTTGAGTCGACAACAACAAGTCCTGTTGCCGTTGTGTCGGCAATGTGTGAACCGATTGAGTCAACGCCAGGAACGCAGTCGGTATTTCCTGATCAAGCTCAGTGGCAAGACATTATCTTCATGCTTCGTCCTTTGAGTGGAAGCGCTCAAAACATCTTCCTCAAAGATGGAGGAGTCAAGACGCTGAACTGGACTGTCCCTGCAAAGACGGAAGCGGAAAACGGTAAGCTTGCTGTTTCATTTAGCCTGAAAAAGGATCCCTTAATCCAAATCGCTTATGCAGGGGATCAATCGGTGCCAGTTGCACGCATAGCCTTTACCTTCTCGTTGGCGAAAGCGTGATGAAAATGACCGAGATAAAAAAGTGTTCGCTGCAGCAACAGCAAGAAGAGACAGAGAATACTCAACCTCAAAACTCTGCATCTGCGAGCGACAAAGAGTCCGAAAAAGAGCCTCGACGCATTTACGATTTCGAACTCAAGCTGGCGGCGGTTACTGATTTTCTGGAAGGAGGCTTAACTCGTCGCGAAGTTGTTGAGCGCTACGATATCGCATCGATTTCTACCTTCAAGAAATGGTTGATAGCATACAGGCGTGAGGGTGAGCAGGCTCTCGCACAAAAAACGTGTGGTCGGCCCGTTGGGGCTTACGGGAAAAATGTTATGCCTGCTGACTTGTTTACGCTTGAACATTTTCTCGTACAAGCCGAAAATGATCGCCTCGTTCGTAAGCTCAAGGGTCATTCTACGACAGAGCGGTAATAATGATGTTGTACTAAAGCGGACAGCTTGTGTCCACTTGAGTACGCTACTATGCTTTGAGTAGATAAACGCAGGGGAGACTCCACTCGTTCATCGTTGAAAGGGCTCAAAACGTATGGCTATTATTTCAGTTACACAAGACAACATTGCAGACGAACATATCTGCTGCGCGATTACCGAAAAGAAGGGCGAGACCTGCGTTGCTTCGAAGAAGGCGTGGTTGAAAGATCGCTTCTCAGACGGTCTCGTTTTTAAGAAACTTGATGAGCGTGGCAAGGTTTTCATTGAGTGCATTCCCGCTGAAAAAGCATGGTATCCCATCAACGCCGAAGGGTATATGCATATCGATTGCTTCTGGGTGTCGGGTCGTTTCAAAGGACAGGGGCATGCGAACGAGCTGCTTGAAGGGTGTATCGAGGATGCAAAATCTCAGGGCAAGATCGGCCTAACGGTGTTGTCCTCAGCGAAAAAGATGCCATTCTTATCTGACCCGAAGTTTCTTAAGTACAAAGGTTTCGTTGTGGCTGACACCGCTGTTCCGTACTTCGAGCTGCTTTACCTCCCGTTTTCAGAACATGCTCCCGTGCCCTCGTTTTCTGAAGAGGCTAAGCTAGGGCGTATCGATGACGGGGGATTGGTGCTCTATTACACCAATCAGTGTACTTTTGCTGGGCACTATGCTCGATTGATTCAGGACGTTGCTCAAAAGCAAGGCGTAGCGCTTAATGTGCGCAAAATAGAAACGCTTGAACAGGCAAAATCCTGCTCAAGCGCTTGGCCTACCTATAGTTTGTTTCGCAATGGCGAATTTGTAACCAACGAGATTCTCAGCGAAAAGAAATTCGTCAAGCTTCTTGAAGAATGGAATCTAGTCGCTTGCGCCGAATGATTAACTAGGCTTGCGTGAAACCAACAATTCCAAAAGCACCAGGGCCGGCATGCGAAGAAATGACGTTACCGGTGCTAATCCATTGGATTGATTCGAAGCCTTGCTCTTTTGCGGCTGCTTCTGCCATATCAATGATGTTTTGCGCAAGACCTTCTGATTTGATGAAGAATACCTGGGAACGGTCAAGATTCTCTTGCTGAGGATATTCAGTCATGAGCTTGGTTGCTGCACTCATGACTGACCCGCGGTATTTTTTAGTTGCAACCAGTTTGCCTTCAAGAATTTCTACGACGGGTTTGATGCGCAGAAGATGCGCTCCAAGATAGGCGGCATTACTCAGTCGTCCACCAGCGCGTAAAAACTCTAAGCTTCCAGGAAGAAAGGCCATGCGGATTCGATTGATTCGATCATGAATGGCCTCATCAAGTGCCTCGTTTGATAGATCAGGGTTGGATTTCAGGAGCTCAGCGATGCTTAAGACTACCATAGCCTGGCCAGCGGTTACGCTTTTCGTATCATAGCTGGTGATGTTGGTGTGTCCCTCGGCTGCCGTGAGCGCAGACTCATACGAGCAGGTGGTAACAGCTGAGTAGGCCAAGTGGACAATCTGTGCACCAGGGTGTTCCTGCTCAATTGCGTTAAAAGCCTGCGTGAAGTCTTCGGGTGTGCTGCCGCTTGTTTTGGGAAGCTCTCCCGTATTTTCATAGTGTTCGAAGATTTGAGAAACAGGGATTGTGCCATCGTCGTACGTTTTGTTTCCAAATGAAACATGCATGGGGACAATGACAAGACCATATTGCTGCACGAGTTCGTGGGGAATATCGGCACCAGTTTCTGCAACAAGAATGCGTGTTTGCATGAAATGCTCCTTATCGAGGTTGTTGGGAATGAAACCGAACGCCTCGATCGAAATCTAACCAAGGTGCGCATAGTTTAACATGGGCTAAAAATGAAGATGCTTATTAAGGCTTTTGTCGAACGAAAAAACATCTTCATTACGCAGGAGATTTCGGGCAATGATCAGGCAATCGACAAAATCAAGTTTGCTGACCGAGTAGATCCTGAGTGTGCAGCGCAAAACGTCTTCATCGTAGACATATATGTCATCAAAAAGATTCTCGAGGGCATTGTCGATCTCGGTTCGACTGCGACCATAAACACCTTCGAGTACATAAACGACTTCTGCAAGAACTTCACTATAGGTATAGGCTTGGTCGTTACGAATTACATCAGCAGCAGTTTTTGCCTGCTCTTTATTATCGTCGATGAGATATCGGAGCAAGACATTTGCGTCAACGAGCTTCATTGCACTCACGGTCTTTCGAGTACTTTTTAATGACCGCTTGTTTCCAGGCCGATTCTTCGAGGACCTGCTTAGATGGATCGGCGATATGAGAAAGAATCCCGTAAGCGTTGAGTCCAGGATCGCCAGTGACTTTTTTGGCTTCTGAACGAAGGGCGATGGGGAGGCGTTGTTGTTCGACGCTTTGCCGTATGAAAACTCGAACGGCTTCGGTCAGGGTGAGATCAAGCTGCTTGAAAAGAGCTTCAGCATCTTGCTTCATATTCGCATCCATGCGGACCTGCAGAACAGCTTCTTTAGGCATGATACTCCTTTCGTAATACAATGTAGTATACCACCTTCACTCGCAGTAAAGTGGGTTCGATTGTAAGTGCGACAGAGAAAAAGCAGCTCCGAGATTCTTCAGAGCTGCTTGTGTTGTCGCGCGTGATTTGCCTTTTTGTGCGCTTACTTTTCTTCCAGGTCCTTATCGCGAATGGCCACGCGGCGGATTTTGCCGTTGACAGTTTTTGGCAGTTCGGACACGTAATCGATGATGCGCGGGTACTTGTAAGGCGCGGTCTGATGCTTGACCCAGGTTTGCAACTCTTTCGTGAGCTCAGAATTGCCTTCGAAGCCGGGCGTGAGTACAACCGTTGCCTTGACAGCGAAACCGCGCGTGGGGTCGGGCACACCCGTGACCGCGCACTCCGCGACCGCTTCGTGCTCGAGCATTACGCTTTCGATCTCGAAGGGCCCAATGCGATAGCCCGATGACTTGATGACATCGTCATTGCGTCCGACATACCAGAAGTATCCATCTTCATCGCACCAGGCGGTATCGCCCGTGTGATACCAGCCGTCATGCATTGCATCGGCGGTTTTCGCATCGTCGCGATAATACTCCAGCATGATGCCTGGCATCTTAGGCTCACACTTGATGCAGATCTCGCCGGTCTCACCTGTATTGCAGCGAGTACCATCTTCGCGCAGGATGTGGATGGTGTAGAGCGGCACGGGTTTGCCCATGGAGCCAGGGCGCGGCACTGAATTCGTGAGGTTTGCGATGGTAAGCGGTGTCTCTGTTTGTCCGAAGCCTTCGTAGATTGTCAGCCCCGTGTGCTCTTTCCAGAACTCGAAGATATCGGGGTTGAGTGCTTCGCCTGCTGTTGTTGAATACACGAGCGAGGTGAGGTCGTAGGCATCTACGTTGTCCTGCATGAACATGCGGTACATGGTAGGGGGGCAGCACAGCGAAGTGATGCGGTATTTTCCAATGAGCGAGAGAATGTCACCAGCGTGGAAGCGGTCATAATCGTAGGTGAAAACGCACGCCTCCATGAGCCACTGACCGTAATACTTACCCCAGACTGCCTTGCCCCAGCCTGTGTCAGCAATAGTGAAATGGATGCCGTCGGGAAGCACGTTGTGCCAGTGTTTGGCCGTAACAAGATGCGAAAGCGCATAGGCACTATCGTGAAGAACCATCTTAGGGTTGCCTGAAGTTCCGCTTGAGAAGTACATGAGCATAGGATCGTCAATTGCCGTTTCGCAACGCTCAAAATTTTCTGAAGCCTCGCGGACGCACGTGTTGAAATCGAGCCATCCTTCGCGGATGGCGGGCTTGACGCAGATACCTTCAGGGCCCGAAAGCTCAGGACCAATTGGATGGTCGGTGGGATCAAATATGAGGTTATGATCAGCGTCTTCAGGAGTGAGGCCGCCACCAGCACCGTTGACAAGGATCTTTACCGCAAGGGTGGGGCATTGGTCAGAAACGTTGTCGGTAACTTGAGCAATATCGCCCAAATCGGTAGCAATGAGTGCCTTGATGCTTGCACCCTTGATGCGATATTCCAGATCATGTTCTTTGAGCATGAACGTAGCGGGCACCATAACAGCGCCAAGTTTATGCAGTGCTGTTGCAACGAACCAGAACTGATAGTGGCGGCGCAGGATAACCATGACCATGTCTCCGCGGCCGATCCCCTGATCTTTGAGGAGGTTCGCGGTCTTGTCTGACCATCGTTTCATATCGGCGAAGGTGAAAACATGCTCCTCGCCCTCGGGGTTGCACCATACCATGGCGCGGCGATCAGGATCAGCGTTGGCGATATCATCGACAACGTCATATCCGAAGTTGAAATCAGGGGGGCAATCTATCGTGAATGTTTCGAGCTGATCGAGCTCGTTGTAGGTTTCATTGGCATAGCGCAGGTTGATGTTTCTCATGACAATCTTTCTTTCAAGCTGACGGCTG
>JAVWLC010000137.1:0-2148 GCA_036638175.1 Raoultibacter sp.
ATACCTATACTGATCCCTCAAACCTCATCAGTTATGTAGCGTCTGAAGAAGATAATTTTGACGAGGTCATGCCAATGCTTCGAGCTCTTGCGGGCACTGTTGAATTGACTGGCATGCCTGGATCCGCACAGCTTGCTCGTGCTGCATTGACACTCAACACGGCTTCACAAATAGTTTCGGTTATGGAGGCCGATGCACTTTATCGCGTTTCTGGATCTCAGAGTGCAAGTGTTTTTAGGTCGGCTCGAGAGCAGGGTTTTATCACTGAAAACGCAGCGCGTTTGTACGCTGCGGTTGTCGAGAAACGCTTTCGGGGTGCTTATTCGGTACGGATCTGCATGGCAGAACTTTCGGCTGCTCTCATGGCAGCCGATGACAGTGATCTTATTCTTCCGAGTGCTGAGGCCGCACTGCATCTTCTTGAATTGCTTGCCGTAATTGGCGGCTCAGATATGGCTTTGTCGGGCTTGAGCTTGGTCTATGGCGAAGAATCTGCATGCGCCGAGCATGGACTTGATTGGACGCGGGCTGAGCAGACGTATGGTGACATGGACCTGTGCGATGACGATGATTGCGATTGCGATGGGCATCATCACCACCACGATGATGAATTTCCTGGTGGCTTTGGCGGATATTCAGCGAACTAGTAGCTGAAGATAGAGGTTGGGGTGTCTCTTTTGCCTGAACAATGCACACTCTGTCCTCGTGCATGTAAGGCCCAAAGGGCTGCGGGGGAGCATGGAGTGTGCGGTGCTGGAGCCGAGCTTATGGTGGCACGGGCTGCTCTGCATTTTTGGGAAGAACCCGCTATCAGTGGAAAAAGCGGAAGCGGGACAGTTTTCTTTTCTCATTGTCCTCTCAGGTGCGTATATTGTCAGAATCACGAAATTGCCGCGGGGAGTGTTGGACGTAGTATTTCTATCGATCGTTTGGCGCAGATATTTTTAGAACTTCAAGAAGCAGGCGCTCTCAATATTAATTTGGTAACGCCAACGCATTATGTCTCTCAAATCATCCAAGCGCTTGATATGGCTCGCGCAGCAGGTTTGGCGTTGCCCATCGTGTACAACACTTCTGGATACGAGACGGCTGAAACCATCCATTCTCTTGCGGGGTATGTGGATGTCTACTTGAGTGATTTCAAATACTGGTCAAATGAACAGGCATTACGATATTCGCATGCTCCAACTTATCCCGAGTGTGCTTGCGTTGCTCTAGACGCAATGGTGGAGCAAACAGGTCCTCTTGTTTTTTGTGAGCAGGGAGGCGAAGGGTTGCTTCTCAAACGGGGAACTGTGGTGCGTCATATGATGTTGCCCGAGATGTTAGAAGATTCAAAAAAGCTTGTTTCATATCTTTGGGAGCGTTATGGCAAGACAATTGCGTTGAGCCTCATGAATCAATACACACCGCTGCGTTCATTCCCGGAATTTCCCGAACTCGACAATCGTGTTCCTCCATCAGATTATGAAGCACTTCTTGATTTTGCTGATGCAATGGGAATTGAAGATTATTTTTGGCAAGAAGGTGACGCGGTGGGGGAAAGCTTCATACCTCCTTTTGATGGACAAGGGGTCGAGCGCGTAGCGCCATGAGTCTCGTGCTTTGAGCGTAACAGGTATATTTACTTTGTTATGCTCAAAATAATTCCTGCTAGCCCAACAACTGCTCCTAAGATGCCAAGAAATAAGCTTATCAAGCTAATTTGAAGTGGAATACGAAGACTGGCTTGTGGATAATCCCATAAAGCCATGACACGATCAAAGAAGTTAGCTTTCTTGAGAAGTAAGTTACAGGGATAGTAGCCATCATCACCCAAGGGGCGTTTGAGTTGGCTGAGTTTACCGAGTACGGTTGCTGAGTCAATTTCGATGGCATTCTCGTCAAGGCTTTCCTGATCCTGTCGAGTCCCCTTAACTCTTCTGCAAACGCGTTCTTTTGTGTGGGGATTAATAAGAACAACCCAGCTTAACGAGGGGAATCCCTCTGGGTTTTTACCAATAATGTGCGAGTTGCATATCCTGATGATTAAAAAATCTTCGCTATCTTGTTTATAGGAGTAATTTCGTGTTTTTGTAATCAGAATAGGTTCAGTCATAACGTATCCAACCATTCTCGACATAAAAAGATATCAACACAATAGTAGCA
>JAVWLC010000137.1:2158-5450 GCA_036638175.1 Raoultibacter sp.
AGGTTGGTCACAAAATGTTAACGATAAACGATAAAGTATCCCGCGTATCAATTCTTAAATATTGTGTTTCAAACGAGAGCTGGTTAAATCAATGACTTTTGATCAGCTCTTTTCCGGGAAGGACTTCCTTCATTTCAGAAATATTCTTCCAGAGACGTTTAGGCATGAACTGACGACGGAGCTCAGGATTGTAGCGAGATTCTACGGCGATAGTATCGTAAAAGCGCTTCCAGGCATCTTGCATAACGCGTTCTTCTGCGCTGCGGTCAGGTACAGTGAGCTTGTCGGTTTTAACGAGATACCATTCGCGGCCCTCATAGATGCCGGCAACATGATGGACCTCGTCATAAATCATAAATGCTTGCGTATTGAAACGTCCTGCGAACCAATCCATGAGGAGAGGCACAACTGAAGCTTTTGGATTGCATTGAGCAAACCACACATCACCTTCCATATGTTCAAAGCGGAGAAATTGCATGATGAGGTGTCGCTCGTTATATACCTTGCGATTGATTTCATGGAAAGGGGCAACAGCGGGGTGTGCGATGTCATTGAGAGCACTGTGCTTCTGGCTTTTAGTGCAGAGTCCGCCACAGCGCATTTTGCGCGCACAGCCTGTGCAATCATGCGGCTTGTGCTTGGCCATCCCGTAGCGCACAAACCGGTAGATGATAGTACCTGCTTGAGGATCATCGGAGAGCGAAGCACTTTTAACGGCGTCAAAAACTATAGGGCCGCAGCTACGGCAGATACCCTTTTGAACCCGAAGTGCCAATTCGACATCGGTTTCGATATCAAAGACTTCCTGTCCTAAACGCGCTTGTAGGTTATTAGCTATGGCAATATCGCTTGGATCTTCCTTGCGTGCATACGAAGCAAAAATTGCACTCAGGAGTCCTTCGAGCGATCCGTCGTAGGTGTAAGCGACGCTGCTCACTAACGCGCACCTACCAGGATCTTCTCGCGTTTTTGAGCTTTACCAGTTGCTATGTTGGTGGCGATGTTTGTCTGACCCGCTTGATTGGGAGTCTTAAACCATTCGGGAATTGAAGTGGTAAACGTCTTTGTATCCTCTGTTGGGAGGGCGGCAGGTGGGACTGGTGTTGTTGTGATCAATTCTGGTGTTTGTGCGGCACGCATGATCTTTGGTTTTGGGGTTTCAACCTGTTCAAAAAGACTTATCTGACCAGGAATAGCTTTGTCGGCACGCCTGCCGTGGCGGCCGCCATTGATGGGGGCAACAAGCTGTGAGCGTAGTCCCTCGCGGGAGAAATCTGCACCTATGCCTGCATAGACTCCGTTACAGGTGATGAAATAGCGTGCGCGCTTATAAGCGATGCCGAGTTTGCGAAGCTCTCTTTCATGGAGTGTTGACGCTTTGCGCGCATGGACAATTGAGCGGGCTCCGCGAACACCGATACCAGGAACGCGGAGGAGAAGCTCGAAGGGTGCGGTGTTGACTTCGATGGGAAAAGTATCAAGGTTATTGATGGCCCAGTTGGCTTTTGGATCGAGCAGGGGATCAAGAAAAGGGTTCTTTTCATCGATGATTTCGGACACATCGAATTTATAAAAACGCAAAAGCCAATCGGCTTGGTAAAGGCGATGTTCGCGATTAAGTTCGATTGCATCTGCGGAGGGTAAGCGTTTGTCATCGTTTACGGGTAGGTATGCGCTAAAGAATACACGCTTGAGTGAGAGTGTTTTATAGAGCGAAGCGGATAGGTTAAGAATGTGATAATCGCTTTCGGGGCTTGCTCCAATAATCATTTGCGTACTTTGTCCAGCGGGAACAAAGGCGCGCATCTTCTTTTTGGGGCGGCTTTGGGTCATGTAGTGCGTATTTTTGCGTGCAAGGGCGCGGGTGTCTTTGTCCTCGGCGATGTTATCTTTAATCTGTTTCATGGGAGCCAAGATATTCTGTTTATTCTTTTCGGGGGCAAGGAGCTGCAAGCTTTTTTGCGAAGGCAGCTCCATGTTTACACTCATGCGATCAGCAAGATGTCCGAGTGCGCTAATTAATTCTGGTGAAGTACCTGGAACGGCTTTGGCATGGATGTAGCCGCGAAACTCATATTCGTAACGTAGAATTGCTAGGGTATTGATCATGAGCTCGGTAGTGTAATCAGGGTTTTTAATAACGCCTGAACTCAAAAATAAACCTTCAACATAATTGCGACGATAAAAACCAATGGTGAGATCAGCAAGCTCACGGGGTTTGAAGGCCGCGCGGGCGATTTCGTTTGAGCAGCGGTTAACGCAGTATGCGCAGTCATAAACGCAGACATTGGTCATAAGGACTTTGAGAAGCGTGATGCAACGTCCGTCGGCAGAAAAGCTGTGGCAAATGCCAGCAGCAGTAGTATTGCCGAGCTTTCCCTTCTGGGCGTCACGATCAATACCAGATGAGGTGCAAGCAACATCGTATTTTGCTGCATCAGCAAGAATTTCGAGCTTATCTACGACATCCATGCTTCCCCCTGAAACGAATATTTGTTCGTATTAGAATAAACAAACGAATGTTCGTTGTCAACCTTATGCTGGGGCTGATTTAATCGAAGACGCTTCAAATTTCACTCAATATCAAGGCTTGAAATGCATGCTTTCCGGAGCATGATGCAGCTTGTGAGTTCTAGCATGCAGGTTACTCAGAATTGCTTGTTCGACCTCTCATCTTGGGTAATACTGCTCTTAAGATAATTCGGAAAGGGGAAAGCGTGGAAGTTTCCATCCGTGAAGAACGCGGTCTTGGCGACATTCATGTTGACGTTCGCTGCCCTCGTATAGACGAGCGCGTCAATAGAATTGTTGCCAATCTCGAGGCGTTCGATAATCGCATACTCGGAAAGCTTGATGGAGCTACGCATCTTATTGATGCTTCAGCAGTTTTGTATATCGAAGCGGTTGATCGTAAGGTGTTTATTTATACGGCGCAGCAAGTTTACGAGACCGATTTGCGAATTTACGAAGCCCAAGACAAGCTCGGAAGCCAAGACTTCGTTAGGGTTTCGAAGGGAATGATTGTCAATTTTGCGAAGGTTCGCGCGATTCGCCCTGATTTCAACGCTCGACTGCAGCTTGAGTTGGAAAACGGTGAGCGCACGATAGTCTCAAGGCAGTATGCAGCTGCCATCAAACAAAAGATTGGTGCTGTCTAGCGCTTGGAAAGGAGTTATTCATGAAAGCATTGTTTGGGAAAATCGTTGTCACAGCGTGCGTTGTATTCACGGTTATGTTTGCTATAAGTTTGCCGTTTGCCTACATCTATGGAGGAGCTAACGAAGGTCTTAAC
>JAVWLC010000137.1:5460-6647 GCA_036638175.1 Raoultibacter sp.
GGCTGGCTTGGTGGCTGCTGCGTTGCAGGGTTTTTGGTTCAGCGGGGTGTGGATGAAGCGCACGCGCTATGCTTTTCGTCTGGCAGGGTTTGCGATTACGTGTGCGCCAGCCATGCTTGCATGTGGATGGTTTGCGGGGTGGATTCCTCAAAAGATCGAGTTCGTTGGCTCGTTCCTCCTCATCTTTTTTATCATCTTTGCTATTGTCTCGATTGGCTATACCGTTTATTTCAAAAAAACGGCGGGAACGTATCAACAAGCTCTCGAGAAGTATCGGCTTCAAACGGAAAAAAAGGCATAAGGCTGCTTTGCAGACACTACGCGTTTGGTCTTGGGTGGGGTTGGTGTTGCTCTGGTAGAAAACTAGCAGGTTTTTGAAGGGATTCTTTCTGACATCGGACTCAAAGTACATGGTTTAATCTTGGCGCGCTGTAAAAAGCGTTTATAATACAAGTCGAGCCGCATGGAGAGTGAACTCCACACGGCTCTCGGATCGCTTCGGCGGTTCGGGTTTTATTTGGACTCCTTGTCCGACCTTTCGCGGTCGGACAGGAGCTTTTCAACTAGGTTGAGCAATAGACTCAACAACTGTAAAATAAGCCCCACTAAACAAAGCCAATTATCAACCGTCATAGGTGCCACCCCCTTTCTGCATATATTCAGAAAATGGTGTTGGGGGTGCGTACCCTATGCCGCGTCTGCAAATCCGTATGGGTATCCTATCTAATGCACCTTTCGTTTTTGTCTGATTTCCAGGATCAAAAGCTAACGGATCTAGGACGTTTGAACGAAGGGGAACCTTACCAGTTTGATGCCCTTACCTGATACAACCTTAGTCAAGAAGTAGCTTTAGCCCTCAAACCCTAGTCTTATCCACACCACTACACCCAGCTACCATTAACCTGTTTGCTCATGGGGGCACCATAATATTTTTCCCGAAACCTAGCGGGTCAGTGAGGATCTATGCCACTGCTATACTTGGGGATTATCTGAGCCGCTAGCTCACTATTTAGCACGATTTGGTTTGGTCAAGAAACAAGGGACATCGTTATGAAAAGCACAAACAGCAGTTTTGGGTATACAAACAAGAGCTTGTCAGTCTTTGTTGTACTTAGTCTTGTTATGGGCCTTATGCCCACACTCGCCTTCGGTTCAACAACCGTTGGAGTGAAGGTAGAAGCACCTGC
>JAVWLC010000138.1:0-6639 GCA_036638175.1 Raoultibacter sp.
GCCTCGAGCTCAAGAACTCTGTGCAATAGTTGAGCCCAATAATACCGCCCGAATCAGCAATGGCGCGAATTTGTGTATCAGTGAGGTTGCGCTTGTGCCCGCATATGGCGCGCGCATTCGAATGAGACGCGGCAAAGGGACGTGTGACTATGTCACACACATCAGAGAATCCCGCATCGTTAAGGTGGGACACATCAACAACAATCTTATGAGCTTCAAGGGCCTGAACTACCCGCTTGCCAAATGCAGTCAAACCGTGGCGCGTATCATTCCCGCTTCCCAAAGCATTTTCGCCATTCCACGTAAGCGTTAGCATCTTCACCCCAGCCTTGGCAATATCATCAACATGTTCAAGCGAGTCTTGCAGAAACGAACCACCTTCGATGGTCAGAAGCGCCGCAACTTTGCCTGAGCCCAGGACGCTTTCGATGGTGCGAGCATCACTCACCTGCACAATACGTTTGCCGCAAGCCTGCATTTGACGATCAAAGTACGCCTTTATGTGCTCGAAGAACTTCCACGCAGCTGGACCATGCAGCGTATCGGGAACAAACACAGCGAAGCACTGACACCACGCGTAAGCATCAAGGCGATCAAGTGAGATGTGAGCATCGTTATCTGCAAGCGAACTCATGCGCGCGTGCGGCACTCCTGCATCTTGAGGTGCAAATGCCGCATACTCAGTACTACCGTGTAAGCCAAGACGGTCGAGCGTATCGCAGTGCAAGTCAAAAATTCGCATAGAAGCCGAAGAAGTGTCTCCATGCATTTCAAATCCCCTATTCATCGTCGTATTACGCACAATTATACAAGCTCCTGCAAAAATGCTGACACCGCTTCGAGCACGCTGTCATCTTCTTTGAGATCAAAGTGCTTGATTGGGATTGAAAACTTCTTTGTAGCAGGAACGTAGCGGGCACCGTATCGGCGCATTGACGTTACCTTGTCGCGCGAAAGCGTGACGGGTTCCACCGTCAGCTTTCCACCCACCATTGAGATCGATTTGATGTAGTGCTCATTCGCGAAGGCTTTAATACGTGCCTTCTCAAAGAAATTGGTTGCTGCTTGGGGCATTTCAGGGCGCTGCGCTTTAGTTGCCTCAAAAAGCTCATTGACCGCATCAACCGTATCAGCAGCCGCAATTTTGCGGTAGAGCAATACGCGCTCATCGGTATCCGAAATGTACTCCTCAGGAATATACGTATGAGCTGGTATGTTGACTGAGATATCCGAAAGCGCAGGTGGCAAGCTATCTGCATCTTTGATATCTCCCTCACGAGTAGCACTGACCGCTTGAGCAAGCATTTGCGCAAACAGGTCAAAACCTACTGCGCTCATGTTCCCACTTTGCTCAGCCCCCAACAAACTACCTGCACCTCTAATTTCAAGATCGCGCATAGCAATACGCATGCCGCTGCCGAGATCTTTGTGCTCGTCGATGGCCGTCAAACGAGCTGCCGCCTCTTCGGTGAGCGCCATGTTTTCCGGGAACATGAAGTAAGCATATGCCTGCGTAGTCGATCGACCCACGCGGCCTTTGAGCTGGTACATCTGCGCAAGGCCAAGGCGATGAGAATCTTCAATAATCAGCGTGTTTGTATGGGGGTTGTCGATACCGCTTTCGATGATAGTTGTTGCCACCAGCACATCAAGCTCACCAGCAGAGAAATCCTCCATCACACGTTCGAGCTCTTCCTTGCTCATCTGCCCATGAGCAACACCAACGCGTGCTTCACCTGCGGCTTCAGTAACGCGACGCACCGCTTCCTCAATTGAGCGCACGCGATTGCTCACGTAGTAAACCTGTCCCCCGCGAGCAAGCTCTCGTCGAATAGCACCCGAAACAACATCGGGATCCCACTCGCCAACATGCACATCGATTGGGTGGCGGTCATCGGGTGGCGTGAGAATGAGGCTCATATCACGCACCCCCGAAAGCGACATCTGCATTGTGCGCGGGATCGGCGTCGCCGAGAGGGTTAGCACATCAATTGACTCTCGGAGGTTTTTGAGCTGCTCTTTGTGACCCACGCCAAAGCGTTGCTCCTCATCAATGATAACAAGTCCCAAATCATGCGGATTCACATCGCGCGACAAGAGACGATGGGTGCCCACAAGCACATTCACACTTCCATCAGCAAAACCTTCAAGAGAAAGCTTTTGCTCAGCAGGTGTCTTGAAGCGCGAAAGAACGTGAACCTTCACACCAAAGGGCTCAAACCGATCCCTGAAATTCACGTAATGTTGCTGCGCCAAAATTGTTGTCGGGCACAAGACCATGACCTGCTTCTTATCCTGCGTCGCTTTGAATGCTGCTCGCAGGGCAATCTCGGTTTTCCCGAAACCAACATCGCCACAGATCAGTCGATCCATCGGCTTGGCCGCCTGCATATCCGCCTTCACATCAGCAATGGCCGCCAACTGATCAGGAGTCTCTTGATATGGAAACGCTTCTTCCATTTCAAACTGCCACGGAGTATCTGGCGAATAGCGAAAGCCCTGACTTGCAGCACGACGTGTATAGACATCCACCAGATCAAACGCAAGCTGCTTTGTCGCCTTGCGCGCCTTCGAGAGAGCTCGTGACCAATCCGACGTATTGAGTCGCGTGAGACGCGGAGAAGCGCCCTCAGGTCCCACATAGCGCGTTACGCGGTCGAGTTGCTCAACGGGAACATAGAGCTTATCTCCCTCGGCGTAGTCGAGCAGCAGGTAATCCCGCATAACCCCGCCCACGTCTTGGCGCACAAGCTCCTTGAAAAACGCAACACCATGTGCGGCGTGAACAACGTAATCCCCTGGTTTAAAAGGAAACGTAATCTCAGTGACGTCGACACGCTTTTTCGACCTCAACGCCGTAGAGCCCTGTGTATCGGAAATCGACACAAGCGCAAGTTTTGCTTTTGGGATGATCATCCCAAGCGGAATCTCAACATCCACCACGTTGACGACGCCCTTTTTGAGCACAGCAGGCGCCTCATCGTTCACGTCAAGAATCTCAGCAATGGGAAGATTGTAATCAACAAAAGCAAGTTTCATATCCTGCCGAGCTCGATAGTTCGGAGCCGAAAACACAATAGTATAGCCGCCGTCCACAAGCGTCCGCAAACGTCCGTAGAGCTTTTCGGGATGGCCCGCCACCTCAACGCGCTTTACGGGCAGCTCGTCGTCAACATGTCCCCCCACGCTCATGATGGAAACATAGGTTGCCCGTTGATTTGAGCCAAAATCGAGTTCAGCGGGCGTAAGGTAAAGACCCTTCGTAGGGATGCTGGACCCTTTTGCACGACCTTCAATGTCATCATACGCATGACTCGCATCGTCAAACAGCGACCGCGGTTCAAGCAGTACCGTAAGTGCATCGGCTTTCATATAATCGCCCAGTTTCGCCGTTGTGCTGAAGAGATAGGGCAAGAGCGCGTCCGACCCATCAAAACGAGCGCCACCTTCAAGCTTCTCAAGCATTTCACGCAGGACGGGATTTGTTTTTGCTGGATTGCGAAGTTTCTCGCGGGCTCGTTGCGCTCCACGAATAGAAAGCGAAAATTCCCGCACGGGATAGATGTCCACAGAAGACAATTCAGCAATGGTTTGCCCTGTTGAAGGTACGATACGACGAATTTCTTCCAGCTCATCACCGAAGAAATCTAGCCTCACTGGGTAGACGAGGTTTCCTGGATACACATCAATCGTGCCACCCCGCACAGCAAAGCTCCCAGGACCTTCAAGCTCAACAGTATTCTCATACCCGCGCGCTTCAAGTTCGCGTGCGATATCCGCAAACGATGTAAGCCCCTCGATGCCCGACGTACTCACGTCAGACCCACTCGTAAACGAAAGCGGCACCCAGGTATCAGAACCAACAGGCGCAAGCGTTCGCAGCATGGCGCGCGCGGAAGCCACCACAATACAATGCTTCCCTGTCGCAAGCGACCCGAGCGCTTGCATGCGCCCTGCCACGAGTCGAGGATCAGGCGTTTTGGGAGTAAACGGAAAATCACTTCGCTCAAAGAACCGCAAGACATGCTCTTCACCAAGATAGGCCTGTAGATTGCGAGCAAAGGTCTCAGCTGCCTCCTCCCCCGCCACAACCACAAGCGTTGGCTGCGGTTTGTGGATGAAACGCGCAGCGACCAAAAAGGGACGCGCCGAGGAAGCAACCCCCAGGGCACCATCTTGCTGCTCATCAAGTTTGTCCCAAAAAGCATCAAGGGTATGGGAGCTTTCAAGCGTGTTCGTCAATGCCTCAATAAGCATGCGATTTCCAATCTTTCGCCCATGTGCGCTTGCTAAACAGCTGCGAAATCCAGTTGAGAGCAGCACGAAAAGCCGCGTTTTCGCGGCCTGAGCTTGTTCGTTTTCTTGTCGATCTCAAAAAGCAAATCGATCGGGTCCGTATTGTACTACAAATACACGGAAGAACTGTTTGATTTGCGGTCAGTCCACCCATGCTCTACCATATCGTTTACGAATGGAAAGGTGGCACCATGCCCCGCGAAAGCAAGCAAGCAAAGCGCGATCGAGCCCTTGAGGTTGCGAAGCGCATGAACGAACATTATCCAGAGCCTGAATGCGCCCTGGTCTATGGCGGAAATCCGTTTCGCCTGACCATCGCCGTGTTGCTTTCAGCACAAACAACCGACAAAGGGGTCAACAAAGTAACTCCTGCGCTTTGGGAAGCCTATCCTACCCCCGCAGACCTTGCACAGGCAACTCCTGTTGAAGTTGAACAGATCATCAAAACCATTGGGTTTTATCGGACCAAAGCAGCCAATTGCATCAAAACAGCTCAGATGGTTGTTTCAGATTTTGGTGGCGAAATACCGCGCGACATAGACAAACTACAACTGCTTCCCGGCGTTGGACGCAAAACGGCGAATGTCGTACTCAACGAAGCATTCGGAATTGTCGAAGGCATCGCCGTCGATACACACGTGTTTCGCATTGCTCACAAGCTTAAACTCTCGAACGCCGAAACGCCCGCGAAAACCGAAGTCGACCTTCTTACATTGTATCCGCGTGAATACTGGGGGCCCATCAATCATCAGTGGGTGCTTTTTGGCCGCGAAACATGTATTGCCCGAAGACCGCACTGTGCCGAGTGCTTCATCAACGACCTTTGTCCTTCAAGCGCCGTTAAGACGAACTAAGATTCCGGACTGCTAAGACTCGCTTATTTCTGAGCTTACCGTCATCGTATGATGCCAGCCTTGCTGAACAATTTCATGCGTTTCTCGGGTCGTAATTGTAACCCCCGCATGCGTCAGATCAGCCAAAACAGTGTCAATGAGCATCGGTAGCGCGGCGTACACGCGGGGAGTCAAACCAATCGTAAGCTCGGCGGGGCTCATGTTTTCAACCTGCATGCCAAAACAACGCCCCTCGGCTTCATAGCCCACCAATGCCGCAGCATCAAAAAGGTCTACCAACTTAAGATCATGAAGCGATTGCATAGCACCTGAATGACGAGCCATATCTTCAGGTGCAAACTCAAAAATTGTTCCAGGCTCAGCACCCGTACCGTCGATTGCGTCAACAGTCACAAGGTAATCAAAGTCACGCACGTGCGGTAGCATGTTGAGTCCCATGCACCCCACGTCAAAGAGCATCACCTGCTCAGGAAACTCATAGACTGCCATGAGCTCTTCAAAGACCGCAGGTCCAATACCTTCATCCAACATGAGCTTATTCCCCACGCAAAACACTGCGATTCGTTTTTGGGGCGAAGCATTAGGACTCATGCAACGACCGCCAACGTAGGACGAACAACTATGTTGTAATACGCTGCCGCTGCAATCATAATACAGCCGATAATCACACATACAATTGCCCAGATGCGCTCGCGCTTAAGATACGTTTCCTTTTCAACGCCACGCGCCGCTGCCCGATGTGCAGCGAGCGGTTGTCCAACAAGCGAAAAGGCTACCGTTGCAGCGGTCAGTGATACAAAAACTACGATGGCAACAATGATCGAAAGGACAGTCCTTTCTGTGAAAGCAGCATAAAACATGTTGTCCGCAAACAGCCAGATGGGGTACCACAGAATAGTGGCCCAAATACCGTGAGCAGGACCCCAGATGGGAGGCAAGAAAAGCGCACCAATATTAATTCTTGGAATGCCTTCAAGGAATTTTTCTTCTTGAGCAATTTGCTCATCAGTCAGTTCGTCCACAGACACATCCTTCATCTTCGCTTATTTCATTCGCCATTATATACAAACGCACCGAATCCACTGTTCGAATTCGGTGCGTTGATCAACTCGGATTGTCGACGGTTATTAAGAGCAAAGACCAAGCATCTTTTTGTATCTCAAAATCACAAAAGCTGGGTTATCAATCATCACAAAGCGCTTCGTAGAGGGGTCGCGGAACACACGTAATCAAGTTCTCGGCAGCCTCTTTAGGTGAAATAACAGGCGGCTTCGCAAGCCACTGTCGGACTGCATATCCCTCAATCGCTGGATACAAATCAATACAATAGCGCAGATATCTTTCGCTGATGTCAACACCACGCTGTTCCAATACGGTATTCAACTGTTCCACCCTGGTTTTGCTCCAATTTGCACTATTAACAACCGAGTCAAAAGACGTGGGATTACCCTGAAAATGAGCTGTGGCGGTTCGCATAATCGGCTCCCTT
>JAVWLC010000139.1:0-6624 GCA_036638175.1 Raoultibacter sp.
TTTTCTTACTGGTAAGGCTGCCTTTCAATACGAACTTATTTCATATAACGCACTTTAACCCTAGTATTTCGTAAATCTTTTAACGAAATACTAGGGTTAAAACGTGTATAATCGGCACTAATTGGAACATATATGATTCTTATAGCGTTAATATTGCTTGGAGGCACCGTGAAACGAAAACTTATCGATACGTTAATCGCTTGGAAGAACCATGAAGATAGGCAGCCGTTGCTTGTATACGGAGCGCGTCAAGTCGGGAAAACATATCTTGTGAGAGACGTGTTTGGGGCCGAGCACTACGAAACCGTATGCTACGTCAATTTTGAATATGAGCATAATCGTGTGGCGCCTTTATTTGATGGCGATCTTGATCCCAAGCGTATTATCGCTGATTTAGAAATCGCAAAAAACATGAGTATTAATCCGAGCAAAACGCTGATTATCTTCGATGAGATTCAGCTCTGCGAAAACGCTCTCACCTCTCTCAAGTACTTCGCGGAGTTTGCTCCTGAGTATCACATTGTTGCCACGGGATCCTTGTTTGGCGTTGCGGTGCATCGCAGTGGGCTCACCTTTCCTGTTGGTAAGGTGGAAGTGGTCCACATGTTCCCAATGGATTTCGAGGAATACCTCTGGGCGCAGGGAAAAGAGCGCCTTGCCAAAGCCATACATATAAGCTTTGACGCAAATGCACCATTTCCCTTCCACGATGATGCCCTTCGCCTCTATCGCGAATACTTGCTTGTGGGCGGAATGCCTAAGGCGGTTTCGCGCTTCCTTGATTCAGGTAGCTTCGACGAGGCCCGTGCGGTCCATCGTTCGCTCAACGATACCTACATTTCTGATATCGCCCGCTATATTGGCGACAGCAATACGGCGCGGACACTCGATCTTTGGCAGTCCGTTCCCTATCAGCTTATGAAGGAGAACAAGAAATTCAAGTTTAGTGATATCGATAAAACCGCCCGAAGCCATCAGTATATCGATGCGTTTGCTTGGCTTTCTGCTGCCGGTCTTATACATAAATGCGGGTTGACAACCGACGGACAACCGCCGTTTCTCTCTGCGGGCGACGAAGGTATCTTCAAGGTCTATCTGTTTGATACAGGAATGCTTTCGGCGTCGCTGAATATCGAGCCGCGTGCGATTATGCTTGAAGATGAAATGACTGGCTCGCTCGTTTCTTCCAACGCACGGGGGGCGCTCGCCGAAAACTACGTGATGCAGTCGCTTAAGGCGAATGGCATCACCCCAAATTACTGGCGCTCAAAAGGGAGCGCTGAAGTTGACTTCCTTTTCCAAAACACCCTTATGGGTGCTGTACCTGTTGAAGTAAAGTCTGGAAGCAACGTACGAAGTAAAAGCCTGACAGTATTCCAGGACAAATACGATCCTGCTATCAGCATTCGAATCTCAGCAAAGAACTTTGGATTAGAAAACTCAATCAAAAGTGTTCCGCTCTATGCGGCGTTCTGCATTGAACCGAGCATCAGTTCCTAGGCCGAATGCCGAATTGATCTGTCAAAATTGCCCAGGAATCGAAGGCGATTGGTTTAGTTGCGTGAGCAAAAAGGTCTCATTTTATTTAAATCATATCGATTAATCCAATAATCTTTTAAATCGATTTAAATCTTTTCCTGATTCACGGAAGTGATGTGCGGCCCTGGGAATTCACGATAGGCAGACCACTCTATCAAGAGGTCGCCTGATGTACTTGCATGACCCCTATCAACCCTTGTCTTAACGTATGGCGAAGGAGGCCTCAAGGACTCAGAAGCCTTCAAAATTTCACGTAAGACTAGACGTTGAGTAAGGTATGTTTGCCTGATCTTGTTATCTGTATTTCCGCACCCTCATGAAAGCTTTGAGGTGTCTCTCCTCACTTGTCGCAGAGATTCAATCTTTGGAAGTCCATAAGATCTCGGAAGGCCCCCGATTTCTCGGGGGCCTTCCATTGCACATGCCATGAGCATTGAGGTGCTTTTTTGAAACTACTTCATCAAAGAATCGATGTAAGCTGCTACAGAAGCTGGAACCGAAGTGGGTCCACCAAGGATTTCGATTGACGAAATTGCATCCTTGTTTGCTCCGATGATCTCATCGATTGCAGCTTTGGATTCTGCACCCATAGCAGGATCGACGAGCAGTACAGGTGCACCCTGCTTGCCAGCAGGAGCGCCAGCAGCAATTGCGTCTGCAAAACCAGCGCCAGTAGCTACATAGATCTTCGTGTAGCTAGCAACGCCTTCCTCTACAGCAAACTTAACGATTTCTGCGGAAGTGGTGTAGCGGCTGTTGCTGTTAAGACCGAGCTCGATGACTTTGCCACCGAAGATATCGATCAAAGCAGAACGTTCAGCTACCGAGACACGCTCGGCTCCACCAAGAACAATGACACGATCAAAGTTAGCAGCAGTGAGCTGTGCTTTGGTGCCGCTGCTCAAAGAGCCATCAGCGTTAGCCAAGAAGATTGGGGCTTTGGCTGCGTATGCATAAGAAGCAGCAGACAGAGCATCGGCCTCAGAGAATCCGCTAGCAATAACCGCGGTCCTGCCGTAGGAAGCTTTGTTCTGGGTATACATCTGAACCGCAGTATCAGCGCGGTCTACACCAGCAATACGCTGGCTTGTAATACCAAAGGAAGAAAGCTGGTTTACTACGTTTGCAGAAATTGAGCTTTCGGTGCCAAGGATAACTGCATTGGTTGCACCAAGCTTGGTAAGTGCCTTGATTGTCGACGGCGTCAGAGCGTCAGTCGTCGTGGTGAGAACAGGGCAATCACCGAGAGCTCCGCCAAGACCTGCTGCAGCAAGTGCGTCAGGAGCAATGTCGCCACGAGCAATGATCACGGTTGACGCATTATAGAAAGCACCCGTTACAACCTGTGACATGGTGTCGTAGCGGTCAACACCCTCGATGCGCTCAGCACGCTTAACGATGTTGAACTCTACTTCTTGTGTTCCTGAGTAAATACCCGTACCGATAATAACGGCAGTGGCTACTCCGACGAGTGTATTGTTCTTGTAGGTAATGTAGTAATCAACGCCAGGAATAAGTGTTTTACCATCAAGTACCACCGTAGGAGCGGGAGTAATAGATCTTCCAGTCATTGCCTGATCTTCGATTGGAGAGACTTCAGCAAGACCAATGTGATTACCGTTTACGATGTCAAAGTTTAGCGTTACCGATGTTGAGAACTCGTAGTTCTTGGAAACCGTAACATCTGCTGCTGCCGCATTAAGCACAACGGTACCCACGCCTACAGCGTTGTTCGCTCCATAGGAAACTACGTAATCGCTACCGGCGGCTGGATACAATTTTACAGAGTCACCATTGGCATCTTCTGCCTCAATGTAAATACCAGTAAGTGCAGGCTTAATCTGTGTTGCACTGTTGATGAAGCGTTGGGCCTTAATGGTGTCGTACTTTAGCTTGTTGTTATCAGCGGCATTCTTAAAGTCAGCCTTGGCGATAGTAGCTGTAGCTTGTTTGCCCTCAGTGAACTTATAATTACCATTGAGAGAAGTAAACGTTGCTTTGTAAACTCCAGCATCTTTCGGTGTAGCTACTTTGTTGTCAGCGAAGTAGGCTACCGTGTAATCGGTGCCGTCAATGAGCTTGCCGTCATCAGCTGTAGCTTCAGCAATCTCTGAGAATGGATTCCAGCTAGCACCAAAGTAATCAATCTGTGCCGCACTTATTGCAGTAGCATCGATTGCCTTAGGTGTAATAACATAAGTTCCCGTAGCTGATGTTGCTCCAGCAAAGTTGCCCTTGCCTATTGCCTTAACATAATACGTACCAGCATTGGTGGGACCTACTGGATTACCCTCTTCATCTTTTACCTGATTCAGGCAAGCTGGATCGGTATAGAAGCTGAGTTCAAAATCAGTATTATAGGTAAGTGCAGTAAATGCGCCGCCAACCAAACTGATTCCCGTAAAGATTTTCGCAGTACCTGTATAAGCATCTCCACCTGCAGCGGTCAAGGCAGGAATGCCTGCGTTAGCGAGTGAGGCAGCAGTAATCTCAAACTCAACCTTAGGAGTTTCGCCTTCGTAGCTAGAGCCAGTCTGACTAGATGCTACGTTCGCATAAACTCGATACTTGCCTGCGGCCTTAACGTCTGCGGCAGGATTTGCAATTGCATCCCACTCTTTTGTGGTCTCATTGTACACATCAACTGCAAACGTATAGTTTGTTGCAGCAGCTTGTACGACTAGGCCATCGCTATCAATAACCTTTAGGGCACCAGTGATATCAGACCAGATGCTCTGAGGGGTTGCTCCAGACAGTTTAACAGAATAGTCCTTTACGCCTTCAACCTGAGCAGCAGAAAGATCTGACTTGATGATTGACCATGTTGTATTAATCGTGGGATCGGTTGCTACAGTGTAGCTGCCAGCACCCTTGACCACAACATTGTAATCACCAACAGCGCTTTTCTTGAGATCAGCGCTTGTGGTTGTTACTGCATAAGAACTCTTGTCGAGTACATTGCCTTTTGCGTCCTTAACGACGATCAGATCAGTCACGTCATAGACCTTTGCGGAAACCGCACCTGTCTTAGCATCCTGCGTCTGTGCGTACTCAAATGGTGCTCCAGTTACCTCAACACTGCAGGTGCGAATATCGCGATCTGAGCGGATATCAAAATCAAGTTCCAGATTCCCTGAAACGCTATAGTTGACTTTACCTGCTTCTGTCAAAGCAAAGGTGCCAGTAACGGTATCACCAATAGCCCAGTTCGCTGATGAACAAGCATATTTGAACGTATACATGCTCGATGGGATTGCCACTCCTGAGTCTTTGATGGTAAATGAAACAGCGGGTTCGATCTTTTTACCAGCATCAAACGGATAGGCATCCCTTAGATCATTGGTTACATTAATTGAACCAGAAAGATCTACAGCGAGTTTGTTGATTGTAAACACTGTAGCCGCATAGGTCTTAACGCCCTTGTTGGTTCCCGTGTAGTTCACAGAATCAGCCAATGCCTTAACATACATATTGTATGTTCCAGCATCAGTGGGGTTCGAAACCGAACCAGTGGATTCTATTCCCTTAATTACTGGATAGTACTCGATGACATAATCTGTACCGAGAACTGGCGTAGCAGTAGCGCCTGTGAGTGCGGCATCTGTTAGAGCACGATTTGTGCCGTTGTAGCTCACGGTCAAAGCCTCACCAGCTTTTGCTGCAACAGCGGTAACGCTTGCGAGATCAGCTTTTGCGACGTTTACAGCATTTTCGACTACCACAGACTTAAACGTGTTGTCTGAATTGGTCATCACGGACACTGCATAGCTGCCAGCATCGAGTGCGCCAAGCTCTGTCTTGTTGTAGTTTACATATGCTTTGTAATCAGCGGCGGGAAGCGCATTCCAGACACCATTGACACGAACAAAGAGATTCGCTCCTGTTAGTCCTGCCCACTTTTGGACAGCACCAGTGTATGTGGTATCGAGTTCAGTGAACCCATCCTTTTCGCTATATGATTTTGCAACTTTGATATCGCTTTGGGCAATGGTCGAAAAATCAAGCGCTTTGATTTCGAAAGTCTTCTTACCCGTAATAGCGGCACCAGAAATGTCTCCAGCAAAAGCGGTATCGGTAGAAGTGATCTTTGTAACCGTATACTTGGCAGCTTCATTTGGGGTTACACCAGCTGTTGGTGTTGTGGCTGCGCCGATGAGCTGATCGCATTCGATTGTGTAATCGGTGATTTGGACTTTCCAGGTGGGGTTAGCTTTGTTCACAAGCGTGATGGGACCCTTAAGAGTATCAACATTCTTACCTGTATAGGTTAAGTCGGTCACCTGTGAGCTAGAAAGATTAACTGTCCAACCATTGAGGTTGTCGCTCTTCACATAAAATGGCTCGACCCAAGCACCTGTAAAACCAGCAGCAGCATTTGTCTCGTCTGGCATCATCTTTACGTAGAAAACACCAGGAGTGTTGATGTATGTCACCTTATTTGTCAATGCGGCGTCAGTGTAATACTCCATGGCTACATGGGCCTTCTGATCTGCGCCGTTAACAGTGAACGTGGCTAGAGTAGGCGTGATTGGACCAGCGCCATAAATGGCAGGAATGTCTTTTGTTCCAGTTCCCCTTGCAGCGCCCGCTGCAGTTCCAAGAGCTACAGTAGCGTTACTGTAAGACGTTGTCTCATTTCGCTCAATGGAGAACTTGATGGTCTGAGCAGGAATCTGAACAGAACCCTTAAAGGTAACTGTCACTGAAGCAGTATTGATGCCGAGATTTTTGTTGTTTGCGTAGGTAACCGTATAGTTATCTACACCGACGGTTTCTCCTGCGGCAGTCTCAACAGTGAGGTCGGCAGGCTCCACAGCGCTGCCATTATTCCAGCTGTAAGACTTCTTGCCAAGAGCAACGACTACTTTATCAGCGTCTGTAAGCTGCTTGACTGTAAAGTCTGCCGTCTGAGTTCCTTGAAGTGCCATTGCGCTTGTCTTTGCAGATACAATTACTTTATAAGTTCCTGCTTCGACGATGGTCGTAACTACTTCGCCTTCACCATTTTCATATGCAACGGTGTAGTCGGTATCCTTAACGGGGTTAGACCCTGTTTTTAATACATCAAGCTTGCCTTCTACGGTG
>JAVWLC010000140.1:0-6621 GCA_036638175.1 Raoultibacter sp.
CATGACGGAGATTGCGCTGAGAAGGGGTGTGCTGGTTGTGGCGCGGTCGAAAAGATGGTGGCCGACATGGAAAAAGCTGCACAAGCAAAGTAAATTTACTCAATCCAAGCGTTACGCAAATCAATCCCTGGGAGCTTTGGCTTCCGGGGATCTCTTCTTTATGGCAGATGGATCTCGGTGTTTTGATCACAGTCGTTGAATTGTGAAGAAATTGTAAACCATGGTAAACTTATCTTGCCCGCAGAGAGAAGTTAACCTATACTAACATCATGCCGAAAGGGAAGCAAAAGATTCAATAAGTCAAAAAGCTTTCTCGGCATCACACCTACTTTTCTTATCCGGGTGATGGGGCTCCTCTCGTCTGGCCGTCCATCACATTGGCAACGGGGAAATCCCCCTTTCCCCGTTGCTCTCTCCTCTTAACCATAACCTCCACGGTGTAGTACAATCAACGGTGCGCGTAAGGAGGCAATCAGTGGAAAAAATCTCAATGTCGCACGAGGATTACCTAGAGACCATCGTCATGCTTGGTGGAACAACCAAACAGGCTGTTCGCTCTGTCGATATCTCATCAAAGATGGGGGTATCTAAAGCATCGGTGAATAAAGCCGTGTCGGCACTTAAGGAAAAGCACCTCGTTGATCAGCCTTACTACGGCGATATTACGCTTACTGAAGAAGGCTATGAGTATGGCACTTCGGTTTTGGGGCGCCACCATCTTCTCCTGAAGTTTCTTACGGAGCATCTCGGCATTGATCCTGAGACCGCTGAAGAGGAAGCATGCCAGATGGAGCATGCTATGAGCGATGAATCGTTCAAGAAGTGGGCGACTTTTATTAAGAAATTGAACAAGTAAACGCGTTCGAATTCACCAAAAATTGAAACCTACAACCTGTTTACAAATTATGCGGTCTCGCTGTTGACGCGTAGTTCGCTTCGTTAAATATGGTATCCTTCAAAAAGCTTTGGCATTGTAAACGAACCATAAACACACCAAGATGCTGGAAGAGGCTCAAAACCGTTGGCTGGGCAAGCGAATATAGTCTCATTTGATGAGGTTAAGACAGGGACGCGCACACCGCGTCCGTCTGCTGCTGCGTCCAAGCGTCCCGCTCGGCGACCATCGGTAAGAACTACTACTGCTAAGGCTCAGCCTACAAAATCTACTGCAAGATCTACGTCAAAACCATCCGCAAAGGCGCCTGCCAAAGCGGTAGCAAAGACGTCATCCAAATCGCGCCCTTCGATAAAAACGGCCCCCGCGAAAGCTGCAAAAGCATCGCAGAAGCAAACGTCGAAAGCTTCGAGCCCAAAAGCTGCGAAGCCCAGAATCGCGAAGCCAGCAAAGCTGCAATCGACTCGCTCCGCTACGAGTTCGGGTATATCTAAGGCGCCTCAAAACAAAACTGCCGTTCGTCCACCAAAAAAGAAGGCCGCTACCACGTCAGCCCAACGCGTTGAAAGCCCGTCTGCTGAAGAGATGAGCGAACAGCAGGAAGCAAAGCGTTCAAAGCTTGATAAGCTTAAGCGTGACCAGGCAAAAGCTAAAGCTGGTAAAGCCTTCACGAAGCAATTCGGCGACACGACTTCATCCGAATCCACTTCGGGGGGCACTCGTGCTGCGCTGTATAAAGGTGAAATGGGGCGTAAGCACAAGCAATCAACGCGCATGCAGGGTAATCCAGGGAAAACTATGGCTGCAGGCAACAAGCGTGCACTCATTAGTTTTAACCCACGTTCACCAAAGTTCATCGCGAGCATGATGGTGGCGGCATGCCTCATTCTTTCGTGTGTTTTTCTGTATCCGACCGCCAAGCAATTCTATGTCACCTCGCGTCAGCACGATCAACTTGCAGCTGAATATGATGCCTTGCAACAACGCAATGCTGCTATCCAATCAGAGGTTGATACGCTCTCAACTGATGCAGGTATTGAAGACAGGGCTCGCAAGGAGTTTGGATGGGTGAAGGAAGGCGAAAACGCTGTTAATGTGTATGGCCTTGAAACCTATGGAGATGATTCGACGTATAACAAGGCCGTCGCGGCAGGAAGCGTCGAGGCGCCTGAGACATGGTACTCTCCTGTTCTTGATATTCTCTTTGGCGTGTAATGACGCGCGTTCGATTGCTAAAGGAAATTCATATGACAAAAAAACGCTATGCTGCTATCGACATCGGCACGGTCACTTGCCGCCTCTTGATTGCCGATGCTGATGAGGGTGGACTCGAGGAGCTTCGCCGCGAGGTGGCCATAACAAATCTTGGCGAAGGCGTTGATGCGAGTGGTTTGCTCAAAGCTGAAGCCATGGAGCGAGTTGCTGTTCAGATGCGCCGCTTTCAATCAGTCATTGCCGAATACACCACGACTGAATATCCTTCGGTGCAAGTTGTAGCCCTTGCCACTTCAGCTTCGCGCGATGCCGAAAATTCGCAAGAGTTTATTGAAATGCTTGATGCGCTTGGCATTCATCTTTCGGTCATCCCCGGTGAGCGAGAGGCTGCCCTCTCGTTTTTGGGCGCTTCGAGCGATTTTTCTGGAAGCGATCTACTTGTTGTTGACATCGGCGGCGGGTCAACAGAAATCATTGCGGGTACAGGTGGTCAAGTCCCCGTGTTTAAACACTCATTTGACGTTGGGTGTCGCCGGCTTACCGAACGCTTTCTCTTGGAAGATCCGCCGACAACACATGAGCTTGCCGAAGCAAAGCGTTGGGTGACAGGCGTCATGGAGCCACAGTTTACTGAGCTTCGCGATACTGGCTTTGAGCCACAGCTTATGGTTGCTGTCGCAGGAACCGCTACGAGTATTGTCTCAATTCATGATCGTATGGAAATTTATGACAGTACAAAGGTGCATAAAAGCGTGGTGACTGATGCTGTCCTCGAAGAAGTGTACTCCCAGTTGAGTTCAGTCAATTTGACTGAACGCAAACAAATTGTTGGTCTTGATCCCGGTCGTGCAAGCGTTATCGTTGCGGGAATGCTTATTATAGAAACAGTGATGGAGCTTGCTCATATGAAAGCGTTTACCGTCAGCGAGACCGATATTTTGCAGGGCATCATTCTTGATACTGCAAAAAATGATCGGTGCTAGAATTGGCAGCTCTTGTTTTACCTGCAAATAATCGCGCCCATTGCGGCGACTTTTGCTATCATGATGCAACCACCAATGCAGGTGTGAATAATGCAAACGGGGGAGCGTGGCGGAATTGGCATACGCAGCGGACTTAAAATCCGTCGCCTTCGGGCTTGTGGGTTCGAATCCCACCGTTCCTACCAGTACTTAGAGCTTTATATTATTCGTAAGACCGTCTTGCCCTAAAGGCTGGGCGGTTTTTTCTTTCCAAAGATAGCGTGTTATGCGCAAATAACGGGAAAATCTGCACGAATATGCGACGTTTCAAATGAGACGCAACACTTGTGGTACCATTTTGAACGTGGCCGAACGAAACTGATGAGAAAGTATTCATGAACACAATCAACGAGATCGTAGCTTCAGTTCAGAAGCAACCTGAGTCTTTTGAAGAGTATCTTACTTACTATGCTGACCAAGTCGGTGATTTGGTTAATTCGTACATCCCTGAAGGCTCTCATCCCGATATGGAACGTTACCTATATCAACCCCTGCGTAAATACAGCGAAAATGGGGGCAAGCGTCATCGCCCGCTTATTTGCTTTGCTGCTTGTCAAGCGGTAGGGGGCGATATGTCACGAGCCACATCGGCGGCATCGGCTATTGAGCATTTCCACACAGCAGCGCTCATTCACGATGACATTGCTGATGAAGCAGAACTTCGTCGCGGGGAGCCCTGCATGCATCTTGATGAGGGAATTGGTCTTGCTATCAATGCAGGCGACCTTGCGCTTTCTCTCGTTAATGGTACGGTCATGAACGATCCTGTGCTTGATGATTCTACGAAAGTTCGTGTTGTTACCGAACTCGTCAACATGACGCAACATACGGTTGAGGGTCAAGCTCTTGATATCGGATGGGCGCGTGACGGACGGTATGACATTACGCCTGAGGACTATCTTGTTATGGCAACTCACAAAACCGCTCACTATTCGGGTGCGGTTCCGCTTGCTGTTGGTGCCATCATTGGCGGTGGCAGTGAAAGTGAGATTGAGGGCTTGCGCAACTATGGCCTCGACACAGGTCTCGCCTTTCAGATTCAAGATGATCTTCTAAATCTCATTGGGTCGGAAGAGAGTATGAAAAAAGACTTCCGCAATGACATTACAGAGGGCAAGCGGACTCTTGTTGTTGTGCATGCACTGCAGCATTCGACAAAGCGTGATCGCTTGATCGAGATACTTTCTTCAAAAGAAAAAGATGCTACTGTCCTTGCTGAAGCGGTTGACATCATGACGGAGTCGGGCAGCATCGAGTACGCACGCAATTATGCTGAGAACCTTACGAGCATTGCGAAGAATCGTTTGATCGATATGGTCAAGCCTTCTTCGTGATTTACTTGTTTCGATGGCAGACTGGTTCGTTAATCGTCTGAAATAACGCTGGCGTTTTCACCTTGTTTTTATGAACGTGCGGAGCTTGCTCTTGACCCTGCGTTACAATAGCGCCATGGATACCATTTGCAAACATGATACGGGAGCAGCTGTCGAAGACGTGCAACAGCGTCTTGCGCTGCTTGGAATTCTCGCCAATGATCACGTGAGCGGGACATTTGATGACGTCACCGCAAAAGCTGTGCGTACTTTTTGCGAGCGCAATGCGCTTGATCCTCTCGAAGAGGTAAACGAAAAAGTATGGGCTGTTTTGGTTGACGCAACATTTTATCTCGGGGATCGCACGCTGTACCTGAGGATGCCTTATTTTCACGGCAATGATGTCTTGCAACTCCAAAAAGCGCTCGCTGCGCTGGGGTTTGCTTGCGGTGCAATCGATGGAATTTTTGGCGCTTACACCGAACTAGCTCTGCGTAAGTTCCAGCTCAATCTTGGCTTGCCATCCGATGGCATCGCTGGTGCGATGACCTATGCTGCTCTCCACAACTTGCATCATTCTTGGGAGGGCAAGAAGGCTTCATCTGCGAATGGATACCTCGGGTTCGCTCGCGCTGCTGACGTTCTCGAATGCAATGCTCTTTGCTTGTTTGGAACCGACGAGTTTACCCGAAGTGTTGCGTCGCGCATGTCTAACCTTGCGCTTGCTACCAACCCGGCTTCCAAGATTCTCTCCGCTGATACATTGCTTGTCGCGCCTGATGAGTCTATGCTGCTCGTGCATATTGTCTTGCCAGAAGAAGAAGCGCACGAAAACGTTCCACGCGTGAGTTTTGATGATGAGAAAACACTTGCCTTGCGACTTGGCTCGGCCCTTGAAGCGGCTGTCTCACATCCGGCGCGTATTGCGGTTGAGCTTCCGGGTGCAGTATGGGAAGATGCGGGTGCGGGTCGTTCGGCTCAGCACTTTGCCATTGCGCTTCTTGATGCTCTTTGTTCGGCGCTTTCTCAGCGGTAGGTTTGTGCGTTTGCTGATGCGTTGTCGTACCGAAAGACGATCGCAAGGTACTTATCATTTTGTTGACGTTTTGTCTCGTTGACGTGTATTGACTAGGCATCGCTTTATACTGCAATCACACACATCCTGTGCGTGTAACGATCGAAGCGTTCAGTTTGCTCGGTGTACAGGTTAGTTGTATCTCGAGCAAAAAGAACGCACCAACGAGAAAGGTAACAGTCATGGCCGAAGAAAATGCCAACACCCAACCAACCCCCGAGCCTCCTAGCCAGCCGCAAGCTCAGCCTGCGCCGCAGCCTATGCCCGCTCCTCAACCAATGCCGGCGCCGCAACCTATGCCTGCACCGCAGCCGACGTATGCAGCGCAGCCTCAGCCAATGTATGCACCAGCACCTCTCATGCAGCTTACAGGCGGCATGAAGTTTGGATGGTTTGTTGTAGGCGCTCTCTTGGGTATACCGGGCATTGTTATTGCATGGCTCACGAGCGCTGATAAGGTGCCACAGGTTAAGAGTGAAGCGCTCAAGTTTTCCATTATTGGTTTTGTTGTCTGGATTGTCTTGGGAATCATCCTAAGTCTTATGATTACGGGCTTCGTTACCGCGATTGTTGCAGGCGCTGTAGGATCGATGGGCGGAAGTTATTACGACTACGGTTATTCGTGGTAAAGAATTTATCTGCCGTTGTGCCTCTGGAAACCATTTTCGTCGAAAAGCGTTACGCGTTTGTTTTGGCGGGGGTAGGATTGGTCCGATAAACGGCCTATGCTTTTGTAAATAACGTATTACATTGAAGAGCCCATCGGGGCTCTTCAATTATGCGATGGTACAATGTTTCAGTTTCCCAGAATAAAAGGAGTAGCAATGGCACGTCCCATGACTATGGCAGAAAAGATTCTGGCTGCCCATGCGGGACTCGACGAAGTCGAGCCTGGTCAACTAATCGAGTGCGACCTCGATCTGGTTCTTTCAAACGACGTAACCGCACCGATTGCCATCAAAGAGTTTGAGAAAATTGGAGTCGGTAAGGTTTTTGATCCTGAAAAGATCGCACTTGTTCCTGATCACTATGTCCCGAACAAGGATATTAAGAGCGCCGAACAGGCAAAAATTGTACGCGATTTCGCGAAAGAGCAAGGCA
>JAVWLC010000141.1:0-6352 GCA_036638175.1 Raoultibacter sp.
CCTAAAAACAGTGCTGACGGTTCCATCGCCAGGAACCTCATTAGCGCCCACAAAACAAACCAATTGCGAACTCGAGTCAGGCAAAAAGCCCGTAAAGCAGAGGTTGTACACATCTTTTCTGTACACACCTTCTTCAGCGATTTCAGCAGTTGATGTTTTACCCGCAACACGGTAGCCCTCAATCTGCGCGCCTTTACCCGTACCTTCAGTAACAACGGTTTCAAGCATGTTGGTTATTGTGGGTATGGCATTCTTGTTGTCGATAACATCTTCCGTTGGGTACGAAAGCGTCTCATCAGAAACTGGTTTTTCCATTAAAAAGTGCGGTGTCACCTCAAGGCCGTTATTAACAAGTGCCCCGTAAAAACGCACCATCTGCAACGGTGTCACTGAGATACCCTGACCAAAGCTTACGTTGTAGCCCGTAATCTGGGCCCATTGATCGCGAGGAAGCACATAGCCTTGCCCCTCACCTGGGTAATCAATGCCCGTTACTTCGGTCAGGTTGTACTTGAGAATCTTGTCGTACAACGGTGTAAATCCTAAGTCTGAAACAGCAAGAGAGATGCCGACGTTCGAAGAGTTATCGAGAATCTGGCGCAACGACATAGTCTCATCGCCACGTTCGTGAGCATCGGAAACTTCATAGCCGTCAGCCTCAATGATCGCAGGACAATACAACGTATCATCAGGCGTCATCGTTCCACTTTCAAGAATTGCCATAGTGGAAACCGTCTTGAAAATCGATCCAGGTTCAAAGATTTGCGTTATGGCCTTAGCCTGAGTTTCCGACCCATCTTCAATAGTTGAAACATCATTAGGATCAAAATAAGGAAGCGAAGACGTAGCGTAAACCTCGCCTGTTCCTGCATCCATGACAATGGCGCTTCCGCCTTCAGCATTCATATCCGTAACACCTTGGGCAAGACGAGACTCCATGTACTCTTGCAGGCTAATATCCAAAGACACAATGATGTCTTGTCCATCGACTGCCGAAGTCTCTTCTTTTACACCACCAGGAATTGGCGTACCATCTCGACCACGCTCAACAACAAGCGTGCCACCTGTTCCTTGGAGAATCTCATCATACTGAAGCTCAAGACCCGAAAGACCATCCCCATCAACACCGACAAAGCCCACAACTTGAGCGCCTGTTTGTCCGTAGGGATATACCCGTTTGGTATCAGCTATGAAATAAATACCAGGAAGCTTGAGTTCCTTCACCTTATTAGCAACATCCAACTCGGCTTTGCGCTTGATGTAAACAAACGTACCTTCTGCTTGCGTAATCTTGTCAGCATAATCCTTCGCTTCACCACCAAGAAGCGTAGCGAGCTGAGCTGAAGTCGTTGTGACATCTTCAACTTCCCTAGGATTCGCATAAACAGTGCTGGCCTCAACGCTTGTAGCCAACACATAGCCGTTGCGATCATAGATAGTGCCACGACGTGGAGACGTTTCGATATTGGCAGTACGGGCCTCTTGAGCTTGCGCTGAGTACTCATCAGCCTTAATGATTTGGAGATAAGCGAGTCGACCGACAAAAACAAGAGCAAACATGACAAAGAGAATTAGGACCACAACAGCACGGTTTGAACCATCTGCCATCGTATCGCTGGCATAGCCCCCATATCCCCTGCTGGGGCCTGACTGACCACGCGCGCCACTACGGCGCGAGCCGGATGACGTGTGGCTCCGCTTGTTCATACGTGATTATCCTTGCGCGGCCGCTGCCTGCGCAGACGAGGCTGCGAGGCTCAGTGCAAGAGAAAGTTTACCCTCGGAATCGACCGTTACTACATCTTTGTCAAGCTTAATCGTAAGGGCTTCTGTGGGCTCGTACATACCGAGCTTCGAAGTGGCCTCATCTTTGACATAGACAGGATTAGAAAGAAGACTCTGACGCACTTCAAGTTCGTTGCTCTCAGAGCGTACGGTATTAATATTCGATGCAATCTCATCAGCAGAAAGCGCGGTGGTAACCGTAGCCGAAGCCAAGCCAATACGGACAAAGCCCAGTATGGCGAATACCACAAGAATGGAAGCAAACACCTTAGCAAGGAACACTGCCGATGAGGAGATGGAATCAGGACGCGAAGCAGGCCTACCACCAGGAACAACACGGACCTTTGGTGCACGTTCTGGGATTCGCTCTGGATATTTATATGCCGGGGCGGCACCCATGACCACTCACCTCTTTCCGTTTAATGTTCGTTTCAGGTGGTCGTTTCCTGTCTTTAGTTTCGTCGTAGCGAATCCGCAAGCCCGAGTTTGAAGGCTCTTCCGATTGTGCTCGATGGTGACATCAGAGCTTCTCGGCGACCCTCAGCTTGGCGCTGCGTGCGCGAGGATTGCGCTCGACTTCTTCGGCGGTTGGCAAAACGGGTTTGCGCGTAACAATTTCGAGTATCGGTTTTTTCCCACACACGCAGACTGGAAGGTCTGGCGGGCAGGTACACCGTTTTACATTGCTTGCGAACACATCTTTGACGATGCGATCCTCAAGCGAGTGATAACTAATAACAACGAGCCGTCCTCCGGGGTTCAGCCAACGTACCGCGGCCTCGAGCCCCGCGCGCAAAACAGCCAATTCTGAATTGACTTCGATACGCAGGGCTTGGAACGTTCGTTTTGCCGGATGGCCCCCAGCGCGCCTGGCCGAAGCCGGGATTGCTGCCTTAATGATCTCCACGAGCTGAGCGCTCGTTTCAATCCTCTGCTCCTTGCGAGCCTCCACGATAAAATCCGCTATGCGGCTTGCCCACTTTTCATCTGAATAGCTACGAATGATCCGAGCGAGATCGGGTGCGTTTAAGGTGTTAATGATCTCTGCTGCGTTAATGGTGTGATTACCCGGATTCATCCGCATATCAAGTGGGCCATCTTCCTTAAAGGAGAAGCCACGAGACGGCGTATCGATCTGAACGGAGGAGACACCGAGGTCGAATAGAAATGCATCGACTCCAGGGACTTCAGCCGCAAGAAGGAGCTCATCCATATCTCCGAAGTTGCCTTGCAAAAGCTCGATGTTCGGACGGACATCATCGGGAAGTGCCATAAGGCGTTCCCGAGCGGCGGCTTGCGCCACCTCATCCTGATCGATACCGATCAGAGTGCCGTTCGGACCGAGCAGCTTGGCTGCTTCGATGGAATGCCCTGCTCCCCCAAGTGTTGAGTCCACGAATGTTTGCTGCGTTGCAAGGTGTGAGTATTCGAGGCACTCAGGGAGCAGAACCGGTGTATGCCGATATTCGTTTGTCATTGCGCTCACGTCTCAGGACTAATCGAACAACGAATTAAGATCAACGCTGTCACAGAATTCATCCCAACGCTTTGCGTCCCAGATCTCAAAATGGTCAGTGTCTCCCACTAAAACGACATCCTTGGTAAGACCTGCTGCTTCACGCAGATCGGCAGAAACACCGATACGGCCAGAGCCGTCAAGATCTACGTTCTTGGCGCGGGAATTGAGAACCTTACGCATGTTGACATGCTTGGAGTTGCTCGCCGTGAATCCCCCGTCTTTTTCGAACAGAGAACTAACCCACGTACCGAAACCTTCGGAATCAAAAACGTACAGGCTGTCATTTTTCGGAGAAAGCGTGACTTTCAAGTTCTGCGGAAGCACCTTGCGAAAGTCAGAAGGCAAAGACAGACGACCCTTGGCATCGAGTTTGTGTCGATATTCGCCAACAAGTTCTGTCACGTGCACTCCTTTCCTTTGCTCTGGTGTTTTCCGATGGGTGGTATTCTATCCCACTTTGCCCCACTTTACAACAAAACACGGGAATTAATCCCTCCCTTCGCCCCCTTTGATCCCACTTCGACCATCCATGCTGGGTGCACCAAATAAAAAGTAACCCATATATGGGGGGCTTTTGGTTTTTGGGATCTATATCTGGGATGGCATGAAGTGGGAGGACATGGGTAACGAGTAGGAAACACGCGGCTTGGGTCCTAGGATAAATGTGCAGGAAGCGTGAAACACCTGTGCGAGACATGGAGGCGAGTGGAATACAAAAGCGAGGAACGTGGATGAACGCGGGATACCAAGACACGTGAGAAGTCACATGTCGCACGCTTAATAAATCTAGGCTTTGAGTTGGCGTGGCGAGCTGTAGTACGAAAACTTTGCAGGCTAGTGCAAATCTTTGGGAGATTGATCCTCATGGTTTCGCGCGGGAGTATCTACGGGCTTTTTAACGGGAGCCGCTTCAAGCACCACAGCTGATGCTTGCGGATGACTAGAATCATCATCGGAGGCAGGCTTGGTTTGCAACGATCCACCTCGTTCAGCGTCAGAGCCTTTCTCAAGGCGTTTTTTATCGAGAGTCTGCCCGCTCATAGAGGGACGATCTTTCCTACGTGCTGTCGCTGAAGGCTTCTTTTTCTTGTCGCCTTTCTCACCCCGAAACGTTTTAGTGCGTTGAATGAGGATTGCTCCGATAAGAAATGGCATCCAGAACACAAGCCCACGATACACCAGCGCAATAGCCATACCCGCAGCACCATTAATGCCGTACGAAGAGAACAGCACCAACAATGCAGCCTCAACCACTCCAACACCCTGCGGCGTAATGGAAATCATGGCGAACAGCGTTGCAACAACGTATCCGCAGATGAGAGCCTGCGGAATATAGACGTCAAACGCAATACCTACCAAACAGAAGCAAGCAAGCTCACATGTGCTTGCAAGAATGGAGCAACCAAAAACCTTCGCAGTTGTCTTGGGATTTTGAACGATGAGGGCTGCGGCATCACCGAACGATTCAACAGCACCTTCAATCCATGGCTTCAGAGGCTCTTTCTTAAACTTCGCCCGAATGCGATTTACTAATCGTTCGATAGGACGGAGAGCTCTCATAACCAAATCAGGCCGTTTATTACCAAGAACCATGATGCTACCCATAGCCAAAACAAGCGCAACAACAACAAGTCCTAGCAGAAACCAGAGCGGGTCAAGATTTCCCGTAAATTCAAGAATAATGAAGCCGATGATCATAATGGTCATGAAGCCTGATTCAACCGACATCTGCATAAGCAGGGCCGCTGAGGTAGCCTTACCTGCCGGAATGCCACGTCTGTGCGCATCATCGACAACGAGCGTTGTGCCTGCCATATTAAGAGAAGGTGCAATCGTGTTCATAAAGAAAGTGCCGAAAACAAGCGGCAGCGTTTCGCGTGGCTCCATCTTCTCTTCAACAGCCGAAAACGAATACGAGTACGCAAAACTTTGCGCAAAGTATTTACAAAGCTGCGTGAGAACCGCTGCAATAAGCGGAACAACCGCGCCCTTTTTCATGGTTTCAACGAGATCAACAAGCTGATCACCGCGCAACAAGACAAACGCCAAGACAATGACGATAACAAGGCCCATCATGAGCTTTTGTATACTAAACTTCAAAAAACTCCGTTCGCGCAGGTTCGGTATTGCATGATACACCACGCGGAAGCTCTGTTGGACGAACCCACGCAAACCTGTGAAGAAAGCATTAGAACGTAATCGTGCGACAACAAAACGAATTTGCTCATGACGCTAGCATTAGATGCAGCAACGCTCCCAAATTAAAGTTGGACCAAACACTTGATACCACTTGAAGCACTTCGGAGAGACGTTGCTGCGATCTCGTCCCGGCTTGGGCGGCCTTGCTCCTAATGGCGCACAAAGACACCATGCCACTCTATGGCTTGGTGCATCGAATGCCGAAAACGCTCGTGTAGATACACGAACATGGAGGAATTCCCGTATCATGGCCGTCCCTTTGTCGGTAGTGCTGTTTGGTAGGCTTGGGCTCGCATCCCATCTATGCACCTACCTAGCTCGAAGGATAGCACCGAGGTAGGATCCTTGTGAATCCTTAATCAAAGACGCCTCCCTAATCCCAGTACCATCTATGACCCTTTTGATTATGTTTTCGCTGATGAGATGAAGTACCTCGATGACTAAATCGTTTGCGCAGTTCAGCAGTTTAGCGATTTTACGCATACACAATTCCTTCATAAATGAACCGCACTCACTCAGCAATCCATTCGGAATGTGCACCTAGCATTTTCCTGATAACCTTGGCGCATTTTCGTTAGAGCTTTGGCTTGCTATCGCTGGAATTATCGGCACAAAGCTTCGCGCGGGGATGAGCACTCACGTACTCTTCTTGAATGTGAGCCCTATCAACATGGGTATAAATCTGTGTTGTTGAGATATCGGAATGACCAAGGATCTCCTGGATGACGCGCAAGTCTGCTCCCCCGCCGAGTAAATGAGTTGCGAACGAGTGTCGCAGCGTATGCGGATGCAAATTGTCCACCCCAATTGTAAGTCCCGCCTTCGCAACAACGGTATGCACGCTCTGAC
>JAVWLC010000141.1:6362-6616 GCA_036638175.1 Raoultibacter sp.
CGTAAGCCTGCCGCCTCTCGCGTTCAAAAACACGGCCGAAGTCGGCTTGGCGTAGGGCTTAGCAAGCTCGGGGCGTCCGTGCTCAAGATACCGAATGAGTGCCTCTGCAGCCGTGCCCGCAATAGGCGCAATACGCTCCTTGCTCCCCTTGCCAAACACCCGTAAGAACCCTTCATCAAGCAGCACATTGCCAAGATCAAGCCCCGTCAGCTCACTGACGCGTAAGCCACAGCCGTAAAGCACCTCAAGCATTG
>JAVWLC010000142.1:0-6603 GCA_036638175.1 Raoultibacter sp.
CGCAACCATATGAGTCAGGAATGTCGTAAGCGCAACGAGGAATCATCATGCCACCAGGGACATCGATGTCACCGCAGATGGCACCCAAGGACAGAAGAGCCTGAGCCAGTGGAATACCGCAGACGGTCTGGTCAACTTTGAGGCCCCATTGAATGGTGGAAGGATTGCCGCTTGCATAAGCGCGGGCAGCAGCGCGAATGGCGTCGGCATCGATACCAGCAATTTCTGCAGCTTTCTCAGGCGAGTAATCCTTGCAGCGCTCAGCCAACTCATCAAAGCCGTAGCACCAATTCTCAACGAAGTCATGATCGTAGAGGTCTTCTTCGATGATAACGCCAAGCATAGCGATTACAACCGCAGCATCAGTACCAGGACGAACCTGCAACCAGTGCTCAGCTTTTGAGGCGAGCCAGGTGCAAGAAGGATCAAGGACGATCAGCTTCGTGCCGCCCTCCTTCATAACGTCAACAATCCAGTGACCAAAGAAGCCGTCGCCGTTTGAAACGAGAGCGTTGTTGCCACAGATGAGCATATAGTCTGGGAACACGTACTCAGGATCAGCAAAACGCTGCTCGAGGTGCTGTGAGCAGTCGGCTACGAAGAAGTCACCCATGAAGCAGTGACCGATGGTTGTACGAGGCAGGTAGCAAGCATCGCCTGACAGGAAACCAAGTACGAAGTTCGGGCTACCAAAAGCGGCGTAGCTCAAGTACGGGGTCTGCCAGCAGATGTTACGACCGGTGCCCTGCATGGAGACGATACTCTCTGGGCCATAGTCTTCCCAGATTGCGCGGACATGCGTAGCGATATCTTCATAAGCTTCATCCCAAGAGATACGCTCCCACTTATTGTCACCGCGTTCCCCCACGCGACGCAATGGGTACTTCAAACGATCAGGATGATAGAACGTCTCGACAACGTCGAGGCAACGCATGCAAAGACGACCCTGGTTGTAAGGGCTCAAAGGATCGCCCTCGATCTTCTCAACCTTACCGTCTTTGGTGTAGTACAGAACAGAACAACCATTGTGACAACCAGGCGCGGTCCACATATTGGTACGGGTAACCGTGTAATCGCCTTCCTGCCACTGCCAATCAGTTTTGTAGACGTCTTTATTGACGCCTTCGAGTTCATTGGTAAGCATAACTTGCTATCCCTTCTTTCGATTCTCGTCGCTAGGGTGTACCTATACTTCCCCGTCTTTCAACGTCGGACGACGAGGCTTCGTCCAGTCGCGCCCCGAAGCGTCTTGCGCTTTCTGCTCCCAAGCTTCCTTATTCTTGCTTGGGTCAGCCATATGTTGCGCCTTACGCTCCTGCTGAAAATCCCTGTCCAAGTCCTTTCTTTCTTCTGCCATTTCAAAGTCCTCCTCCCGAAATTCTCATGCCATGTTCATGGCCTTACTCAATAATTTGAAAGATGCCGTGCGGTGGTTTAAACCGATCGCACCTTCTGTAATAAGTAGTTGCACACTTCGTGCCAGTTGCTGATGTTTAGAGAAAAATTTCCTATAATACCTGTTCAAACCTGTGAAAAAGTTTTTTGCTTGTAAGGTCCATTCTTATCAAGCAAGCCAGTACGCGTTCAGTCTCAATTTGCGTCTCTTATTCAGATACTCCGAGAACGAAAGCATTCGCAAATTGAGACTTCCCAGATAATTAACCACTTTTACACGTTATTGCCCTGTGCAGCGCCTCGCGTGAGGCGCACAAACTAACGCGATTTCGGCGGTTCCCATCCCATAAGATCGGAAACCGCCTTCGCCGAGCTTTCCTTGGCTTAGCAGCGAGCGGAAAGCATTTCCTTATCAACAGGAGATCCTGCCTCGTCATGATCTTCTGCCGCGCTGTAGAGTTTCGTAAACGACAGGACAACCGCCGCAAGCACGCAAGCGACACAAATAGCAATAGCGCCCGCATGCCAACCAAACGAATCAACAACAGCGCCGATGACCGGTGGACCAAGCAATACGCCAAGGTTGAACCCAATAGAAACAACACCGAGTGCAACACCTGCAAGCTCAGGTTTCTTTACTGTTTGAGCAGCCATAGTCCACAAAACACAGGGGAACCCTGCGTCTACAAACGCGTAAATGACAACAAACAGCACTAAAAGCGATGGGTTATCCATGAACATACCGAAAACAGATGCCAGAGCGTAGCCCACAAGAATGACAACCCCGAAACGCTTGCGATTCTTAACGCGATTGAGCAAAGCACCAATGATGATGGCCGCAATCACGCCACCAATAGAGAAGTACCCCACCCACATGTTCGCTTGATCCTCTGACCATGAGAATGTCTGGGCCCAACACGTTGCGATCCAGTTAACAAAGCCAAAGCAACCGATACAGAAAAGCATGGTGGCTAAAGAAAGCACCCAAGCAGAAGGAGATTTAACGCCTTCCGAGATAGAAACGGTGTCACTTTCAACATCCGCAAAACTGTCTTCAGGGCGAGGACTCTTGACGCACAGCACGTAAAACACCAACGCTATGACGCACGCCACAAGACCAAACCACCACATACCCTGCCAACCAAAGTTCACCGTGAGCACGCCGCCCAAAAAGAACATGACTGCTTGGGCGCACATCTGATAAGCCGCCCAAATACTCATCGGCAAACCACGCTTCGTTTCAGGGAACCACATTGCAATCAAAGACGGACCGATTACAGACATGAGACCCACACCCATACCCTCGATAACACGGCTCGCCATAAGAATGACGGTATTGTCAACAAGCACACCGATAAATGAACCAACGATAGCGCAGACAAGGGCAACAATGCCGCCTTTTTTAGGACCAAGCTTGTTCAAAATCATTGCTGCAGGAATTGCGATAATGATACCAACGAGCGAGAAGAGCGAACTCAACCAACCCGCTGTGGCCATATCGATATTGAAGGCTTGCTGCAAGGTGGTCATGCACGGTGCAACCTTGTTCTGCACAAGCGCTAGAGCAACGCCAGCAAATATGGTCGCAAATGCAACAATCCACGCTCGTTTCATATTCATAAAGCCATTCCTCCGATCATGCAGTTGCCGACTCGGCATTGTCGCCGACAACCGCGCCTGTCTTAACCACGGGAGCTTCGTGATCGTATGTCTTCACAAAGAAGAACAGGATCGCACCGACAACCGAGGCAACAGCCAGGGGAATTGTCGCGACGCCCCATCCAAAATTCTCGATGAAGTATCCGGTCACCGGGGGGCCAAGCAGGGTTCCAATATTGAGTCCCACATTGAGAATACCGATAGCCGTTCCTGAATATTCGGGACTCTTGGCCGTCGAGGGACAAAGCGTCCAATATACGGTTGGAATAGAGCCCTCCAAAAACGGATAAATTAAGATGAAGGGAAGCAGTAAACCTGGCTCCTCCATCCTGAAGCAGAAGAACAGGATGATCGTGTAGAGAGCAAAGCCAAGTACGCCGACAAAACGACGCTTCTGAAGCTTTACGTGATTCAAAATCCAGCCGATAAAAATAACAACCGGAATTTCAATCGCATACATGATCGAAACCCACCAATTGGATTGGTTCATGTCTCCGCCGAAGAATGTCTGCGCCCAATACAGCGAGATATAGGTAGCGAAGCCAAAACAGCAAAACGTGAAGATCAAGCCGACAATCGTAAGAATCCAGGTAGAAGACGACTTGAATCCATCACCAAGCTTGAATTCTTCTTCGTCTTCACCTTCGGCATAGTTCGGCGTGCCCTCAGGGGGAGCGTCGACCTTCAGCTGGTACAACACAAGCACAACAACGCAGAATGCGAAGGTAAACCACCAGATGCCTTGCCATCCAAATGCAATCGTTAGGCTGCCAGAAATAAAGAACAGCAGCGTTTGCGAGCACATCATCCACGACCCCCACAGACCCATGGGAAGACCACGCTTTTCAGCAGGGAACCACATGGAAATGACGGCAGGGCCGACGACGGCAATCATACCGACACCAACACCTTCAAGCACACGTGTTGCCATAAGAACAACCAGATCAGTTGCAAATGCACCGATAAGCGAGCCAAGCGCGGCGCAGGCCAAAGAGATAACACCTATCTTCTTTGGACCCATTTTCCGCATCAGCACCGAAGCAGGGATAGCGGTAACCATGCCCATAATAGTAAAGATGGATGTCAACCAACCAGCATCCGTTTCTCCGATATTAAAGTACATCATTACGACATCTATGCAGGGCGGTACCTTGTTTTGAACGTTGGCTAGAGCAAAGCCACCAAGAAACGCGATGATGACAACAGTCCAAGCGGCTGCCGTCTTTTGCTTTTTAGTCAATCCAACTCCTCCTTAGTCCGACAATCCCCGTACATGCGCAAAACCGATTTCGCAAACGAACTTGGGCTCAAACAGATGCATAGGGATGACGACCTCGGTGTATCCACCAAGCATCGCGCACCCGTTTACATGGCTGGTCCCTATTCAGCCAATGCCAAGAACGCCTTATTAATCATCAATGCAAGAACCATGCCACTTTCGAAGGAGAGAAACAGAGCAGGTCAATAACGTGGACGCATCCTCTGCGTTCGTTCGCTCTGTCCCACTATGAGATTTTTCCCAAAATAAGAAAAAACCGCCGCATAAAGCGACGGTACAAAGGAACTCTTTCAGCAACGCCTTCGAGCAGCGCGAGCTGGTATACCGAGTTCATCGCGGTATTTGTTCACTGTTCTCCGAGAGATTGCCACACCTAAGCGCTCAAGTTCCTCAGCTATCGCTTGATCGCTGAGTGGTTTCGAGGGGTCTTCTTTTGCGACGATTTCACTGATGCGGTGTTTGACGCTGATCGACGAAGTTATGCGATCCGAAGAAGTACCCGCCGAAGAATGGAAGAAAAACCTCAGCTCAAACATCCCGCGCGGCGTTTGCATATAGTTCCCGTTGGCGATACGGCTTACGGTTGATTCGGATACTTCGGCCTCACGGGCCACTTGGGCCATAGTCAAAGGACGAAGGCAATCGTAGCCACCCTCAAAAAATTCAATCTGCATTTCAACAATACAACAGGCAATTTTATACAGAGTTGCATGACGAAAATTGATTCCGTCAATGAGACTTTCAGCTTCTTTAAGTTTTTCGTTGAGATACGTTCCGGCTTCACGCTCTTTTACGCTTGTTGCCATAGCCCGATAGGTAGGATTGATCTTCAGATGGGGCAAATAGAAGTCCTGCAAACTTACCCCATATGAGCCATCCCCGAGGGCCTCCACCACAACTTCAGGCCAGATAGGACGTGATGGGCGACAGAACTGCCCCGCGGGCCGAGGATCGCACGTTCGAATAACATCGAGCAGCTCATTGAGCTCGGCAAGAGATAGCCCCATAGTACGAGCAATGGAAGTGGGTGTATGTGTTTCAAAGTCATTAAGATGATTTTTGATGAGTCGCTCAAGTGCTGGCGTCAGCTCTCTTTTTCGCTCAAGCTGCAAAATGAGGCACTCAGCAAGGTTTCGTGCAGCAACCCCAGCAGGCTCAAACTGCTGCACCAGCGAAAGGGCGTGTGCTGCTTCTTGTTCGGAAACACCAAGCGCAGTTACTTGAGCCAAAGGCATGCTCAAATATCCATTGTAATCAATGTTGCCGATAATGTACTCAGCCACAGCCTTCTCACGTGGAGAAGCATCATGGAGTCGTAATTGCTCAAGGAGGAAATCATCAAGCGTGTCCTCCCCCGTAAGATATCGATCAAACGAAAAGGTGCGTTGCGCCAGATCGCGTCGTTCGGTATCAAAAGTTTCTGGACTGCCATGACCACGCTTCTCAAAAAGCGCATCGGCGCTGATATCACGTTCGAATCGATCAGGGCTGATAGGGTGACGGGGCTCAACCCAATCGTCTTCATCAAAAAATGGGTTTTCCTCGACGCATTTCTGCACAAAATCGCTCAACTCTAAAGCCGACATACGAAGAATAGCAATCCCTTGCTTGAGTTCGGTAGTCAGGTGAAGGTATTGCTGAAGAGAAAGATCTGTCTTCTGATCGACGTTCATTGATCGAGCTCCTCCATCGAAAATGCAACAACAGGGCAATTCCAGCGTATCGTACATACAATTTGGTAACCCCTGCGCAATGCAGGATACAAAACGACGCGATTAAAAGCAATGCCACAACTTTATCGCACGTGCTCAAGACAACCTCCGTAACCAAAAGAGCTATCATACTCACTATGGTCAATGAGAACGAATCGACGGGACAGCTAAGGACTTGTCATGGATCAAAAAAACCACTCGTTTACTTTTATGGGAACCGCTGCAGGATGTGGCGTGCCCGCATTTTTCTGTGACTGCCCCGCCTGCAACGAGGCGCGAAACGATCCTCGCGCACGGCGTGGAGATTGCGGAGCACTCATTCGCGGTGAAAAAACCGTACTCATTGACACACCCCCCGATCTGCGTCATCAATTACTCCGCGAAGATGTGCGCACCATCGACGAGTTGCTTTACACGCATGCGCACTTCGATCATCTAGGAGGCTTGGGGGAGCTCGAATATCTTGTGCAACTTGTCAGCAAAACGCCTTTGCCCACATACGGAAGTACCACAACACTCGAAGGGGTCTCAACCGAATTTCACTACATGACTTATTGC
>JAVWLC010000143.1:0-2077 GCA_036638175.1 Raoultibacter sp.
ACACAAGGCGGACGAAACGGGCGTGCTAAATGATGTAGACCCCGAAGGTGAAGGTCCCACCTGGAAGCGCAACTTCAGCAAGAAGAAGACGGATGATGATCGCTCACAAGAGCGAAAATCGGCACTAGAAGAGGCCTTCAACGCTTGCAATATGGGCGGCAATGTGACGCTAGAAAACATCATAGAATACATGGACTTAAGCGAAAAAACGGTACGCCGCTACGCCAAAGAGCACGGCGGCTACTGGATAGACGATGGAGAGATAGGTCGTAAAAGCAATGATTAGACAATGGACAAACTCGGTTGGACAATTGTCAATGTCACTGTCAGAAATGGACGCGTACCGTCGAGTTTGTCTGTCCGTAAAAAATTGTCAAAGTCGAAAAAGTTCCGAGTTTGACCGTAACAGGGTCAAACTCGGTAAAACCCCGACTTTGACCATAGGGACAGACAAAGTAAGTACTACGTACTTATACAGTGTCCCTGTCCCTAGGGTCAGAGGGGTACGGAAAGTCGGGCTGGGCTGCGCCCGACATTTACCGTCCCCTGACTCTGACAATGCAATCAAAAATAAAACTTAAAAAAATCTAAATGATACCTAGGAGGTAGTAGTTATGAAAAATGAAAACGAAGCAACGCCGACAGGTATGCCCGGATGCTCATGCGATGGGCTACGCCAAGCGCGCGCCGATGCTGCAGCAAAGGGGCGAGAAATAGCACGACTGGATGCCGCAGTGGAATACTTGCAATCGCGCATAGCGGCCATAGACGTCATCAACGGCGTGCCGATGGTGCGCGTGCTTGATGGCGATGGCAACGAGGTGCTGCGCGGATGGTATACGCGCCATGAAAACCGACAGCCTAGCGTGATTGACGATGAGCTAAGGGTGGTGGACGTCGACCATTTGGTTTTGCACGATGCGTGCGCCGATTGGGGCATGCCGCGTAAGCTGATTGCGACCAGGGTAACGCCCCCGCACACTATCGAGGTGATCGCATAATGGAATTCTTTATTGCCATGGTGCCACCGACCGCAACCGGGCAGATGCGAAAAGTGACCGTCACGGCAGGCGGTAAACCGCGATTCTACGACCCTCCCGCCGTCTCTGCGGCGCGTTCTAAGCTTAATTGCAGATTAGCCAAATATCGACCGCAGCGCCCCTTAGAAGGCTCCGTACGGCTTGTGGTGAAGTGGATGTGGCCGTGTGGGTCAACCCACCACAATGGCGAGTACAAGACCACCCGCCCCGACACCGACAACCTCCAGAAGCTGCTAAAGGACGAGATGACGAAGCTTGGCTACTGGACAGATGATGCGCAGGTTGCCAGCGAGATATGCGAGAAATTCTGGGCTGCACAGCCTGGCTTGTACATAAAGGTGGTGGAGCTATGAGAGAGCAAACGTTAACGCGGGAAATTTTTGACGAAATCGTCCGCGAATACACGTTGTTAGTGTGCCAGAGCTGCACGATTAGCCCCGATGTGTGCGCCTGCATGGCGGACGGTTGTCGCGCAGAATGCGAGCGGATCATAACCCTAGCAATCGAGCGAGGTGAAAGGCGCGATGACTAAAAATAAAATGACTGACCTCAACGATCATCTGTTCATGCAGCTCGAACGGCTCACGGATGAGTCGCTGACAGTAGAAGAGCTTGATATCGAAATCACCCGGTCAAGGGAGGTTACGAAGCTATCAAAGGTAATAGTTGACAACGCAAACACGGTGCTTAAGGCTGCCGAATTCCGCGACAGCATGCTTGATGCAAACGCACCGTTGCCTAATATGCTGGGCGGCGAAGATGCGTAGGAAGACGCCAGATGAGCTTGCGTGGCTTCGCGCAAACGCTGGATTGCACTGCCAGGATGACACCATGCAAATATTTGAGAATAGGTTCGGCTGGGCACCGTCTAAAGCATCGCTTGCCACGTGGATGAGCGACAACGGTATTAAAAGCGTGAACTCACCCATGCGGTGGACAACTGAGATGGACGACTATTTCAGCGAGGTTGTGCCGGGTCGGTCGGAAGCTGAAATATCCGATCTATTCGAAGCTCGCTTCGGCATCAGGCTATCCTC
>JAVWLC010000143.1:2177-6587 GCA_036638175.1 Raoultibacter sp.
GTACAAGTCAAGGTAAAGCGATTCAGCGATAAGCCTGGAGCTAACAATTGCTGGAAAATGAAGCATCATATCGCGTGGGAAAAGGCGAGCGGAAGAGCCGTCCCACCAAGCAGTGTCATCGTGTTTGCCGACAGGGATAAGCGCAACTTTTACGCCGATAACCTCGTATGCATTCCCCGTAGCCTGTGGGCTATTATCTCCCACGAAAGCATCGGCTATTACGACCGAGACAGTCTTGGAGTGGCTATGTCGGTAGCAAAGATAAAGCAAGCCGCAAGTAAAGCAAAACACCATATCAAGGAGGTAAAGCATAATGGATGACAAGCTTCTTGCTGATTTTTTCGCTGAGTGGGCGGAAGCGTCAAAGCGACCCGTTGTAACCAAAATAACTTTCGGCAAATACCTTAACGCAGAGAAATCCATAAGGAGAATAGCGCCAAGCCTCATGATGTCAGCCATGTCTAAGTCTGCATATCAGGAGCTGCTAAACGCCTACGGGAAGGATCACGAGAGGACAACCTGCATGGATTTCCATCACATCCTGCGCGCGTGCATGCTCGACGCTCTCGACGACGGAGTACTCGGCAGGGATCCCTCTCGGAAAGCTGTTATTCGCGGAAAAAGAAGCAAAAAAAGAAAGAATGTTTTGTCGGCTAACGAGCTATCAAAGCTGATGGCTCTGCTAAACGGCAACACCGACGATGTTACTGAGCGGTGGATGCTTGTGCTGATAGCCAGGACTGGTATGCGCTTTGCTGAAGCACTCGCCATTACTCCAGGAGATTTCGATTTCGCCCATCTGAAGCTTTCGGTAAACAAAACGTGGAACTACAAGGATGGCGGCGGCTTTATGCCGACAAAGAACGAATCATCTAATAGGGTCATCGATATTGACTGGAGAACGGCATCAGAGTTCGAGAGGATAGTGGCGGGAATGGATGCCTGTAGCGCAATGTTCCCTGCGTCTGGATGCTCCGTGTACAACTCAACGTACAACAACATACTTGCAAGGACGTGCCGAAAAGCTGGAGTTCCGGAAATCCGCGTGCATGGTTTGCGCCATACCCATGCGTCGGTTCTTTTGGCGAGTGGCGTATCTATCGCGAGCATCTCGCACCGCCTTGGACACTCCGATATAAACACCACGCAGTCGGTCTACCTACACATAACAGATGAGCTCGCCGCATCAGACAGAAAAGAACTTATGGCAGCGATGTGCTCGATTTAAGGAGGATTTAATGGATAACAGCGAGACGATTAAAACAGCGGTCAGCGAGCTTACGAAAAACGCTATGGCGTGCCCTCTATGTGGTGGCGAGGTATGGGCGAGCGTTGATTCCCGCGCTATAGCGGTGCACTGCAAAACGTGCGGTATTACATTCGACGGGTTCACATCATTCGACGATTTTAAAAAGCTGTGGAACGGTCGCAGGGCGATTCTTGGAAGCTGCGAATACGAGAGCGTTATCGCCAACGGAAAGGTGCCCAGATGGCGCTGTGGCTGTGGACACGTGCATATAGGGGTCGGCACGCCTAGGTTCTGCCCAGCGTGTGGCGCTAGGGTGGTGGAGCGAGTGACACCTGCCGCATCATAAGCATCGTCACCATGTGACACCTCCTTTCGGAAGCCCTATGTCGACCCCTACCCGGCATAGGGCGTCTTTGTTTTTGCGGTGACACGTCGCGCATCATGCGACTATGGAATCAAGCAAGCGCAAAGCGTGTGATAACAGCAAGTATCTCCAGCCCGTCCGCACCACAGAGGATGCCCGAGAAAAGGGCGCCCGTGGTGGGCGGGCTTCTGGCGTTGCGCGGCGAAAAAAGGCATCGCTCAAGAGGGCAACCGAGATACTCCTGTCGATGGAAACAGTAGATGAACAGGCTAAATCGGTGCTGCTTGAGATGGGGCTTGAAGATGATGAGCTTACCAACGCAACGGTAATCACCGCATCCATGCTGCTAAAAGCGCGCGCTGGCGACGTGCGAGCCTACGAGGCGCTCAGTAAAAACATGCCCGAACTTGACGATGCAGAGGTACCTACAGGAGACGCTCGCGTTCTTGTTCCTCCGTTTGACCTTTCCGCCAACATCGCGCCGACATTTTGCACGGTCTCTCGCGCGATAGAAACAGGCACCGCCTGGGAAATCCTGCTGAAAGGCGGTCGTGGTGGCACCAAGTCGAGCTACGCCTATCAAAAGGGGCTAGACGTATTCCTGCGCCGTCCTCACGCCCAGTGGGTGTGCTTACGCCGTGTTGGTAACACACTGCGTCGGTCGTGCTTTGCCAACGTGCTGTGGGCGATTTCTAAGCGCGGTATGACGGTGGGCAAGCCGGGTGAGCCTACTGACTTTGCTAAGACCGTTTCGCCCATGGAAATCACTTACAACAAGACCGGGCAAAAGGTGCTGTTCTACGGCGTTGACGAACCCGAGAAACTCAAGTCGATAACATTTGCTGACCCCGCGTCAAAAATTGAGGTTGTTCTCTGGGAAGAGTACGACCAGCAAGACAGCCTGGAGGCTGTGCGCAACGTCGAGCAATCGCTTATGCGTGCTGATTACGTGCTCGAACTGAAGCTTTGGAACCCTGATCCAGACGCTGAGCAGTGGGCTAACAAGGATGCAGAGCGCGAGGCTCCAGGGCGCATCGTCCATCACTCCACATGGCGCGATGTGCCGCAAGAGTGGCTTGGCGGGCGCTTTGTCGAGCAGGCAGAGATGCTCTACGAAATCAACCCTATCGCTGCTAAGAACGAGTATGACGGCGAGTGCACAGGTCTTACCGGCAAGGTGTTTGAAAACGTATCATGCGTGACAATAACCGATGATGACGTTGCTGGATTCAAGTGGGTCAGGAACGGCATCGACTGGGGTTTTCAGGCGGATCCGTTTGTCTTTTTGCGCGTCGCTTACGACCGCAAATCTAAGAGCCTCTATATCTTCGGCGAGTTGTACAACACGAAGACACTCGATGAGCCTAACATCAGCGCGGTCAAGGAGTATCTGTGCGAGCGCAACCTGGAGGGTATCCCCTTGCGCACCGAGGATGGTGCTCCCCTGTTCAAGCGTCACAAACCCGAGAACGAGATACGCGCCGACCAATCAGGCGCTAAGGACATTGCCACGTGGGACCACGATGGCGTGGAGGTTATAGGCGCATCTAAGCGCGTGCCGGTTGCCGATGGGGTTCGCTGGCTGCAAAAGCGTGCCCATATATACATCGACCGCGACGCGTGCCCGCTGGCTTATCAGGAGTTTAGCCGCTATCGCGCGGTAGAAGACGATGAGGGGCGCTTTAAGGGCTACCCCGATAAAGACAACCACACCATCGACGCCACGCGCTATGCGGTATATGACCTCATCGCGGATCCCGACGAAACCTAGGAGTATCAATGGAAGTAAGCAACTGGAAATCACAAGCGCAAGACTGGCTCGCGGCGTTGGGCTACCCCTACGCGAGCATTGAGACGCCTATGGATGACCGTATTGGGTTGTGGTGGGACTATTACCGCACTGAGGCGGACTTTTACACCCATGAGCAGCAGGACATCAACGGAAAGCCGCACAAGGTTAAGGTGCGCTCTATGACGCCGGGCAAGATGGTGTGCGAGGATATGGCGGGTTTGCTCTTTAACGAGCGAGCCACCATCAGCACGGCGGATGATGATGCTCTCAAGTCAGCTGATGACTGGCTGCAAAAGTGGCTGGGCGATGTGCGGTTTCAGGATAGAGCGCCGCAGCTTATACAGCGCACCTGCGCCACGGGGACGGGTGCTTGGGCGTTGCACCTTCGCGGTGTGCAAACCATGGGTAAGAGCGCCATGCTGTCTGTAACGCCGCAACGCTATGATGCGCGCCATATAGCCCCGCTAGACTGGGATGGAGATACCTGTATCGCCTGTGCCTTCGTAAGCCGCGTAAGCCTCCGAGGTGAGCCGCTCACTCAGGTTGAGGTGCATCGTCCGCAAGACAATGGCAACTACGAGATTATGTGCCGCTTCTTCGGTGATGATGGCAAGGTTGTTGTCCCCGATGGGTATACCGATGGATCCATTAACACAAAGCAGCAAGCGCCTACGTTCCAGATGATTACGCTGGCGCTCGACAACGTCTACTGGGAGTTCTCGCCCTTCGGCGTGTCGCTGTTCGATGAGGCTATAGGTGCGCTTGAGACTACCGACCTAGCCTTTGACAACATAGGCAACGACATTTTCCTTGGGAAAAAGATGTTAATGATTCCTAGCTCGATGATGACAAAGAATCAGGAAGGCGACCTGATGCTTCCGCAGGATGAAGGCCGTCAGTTCTTTGTCGCGCTCCAGGAGTCCAACATATACGACGGCAAGGCCGGCATCGTCGAGTACAACCCAACGTTGCGCGCGGAAGAGGATGCACTCATGCTGTCTAAGG
>JAVWLC010000144.1:0-3864 GCA_036638175.1 Raoultibacter sp.
TGACGCCAAAAGCAAAGCTCCTTGGCCAATTTGCTATTGCGACAGCATTTTGCCTTGTGGCGGTAAACTGTCTCGGGGTTGCTCCCACTGTAGAGATTCCTTTTATTTACACGTTTGATTTCGGGATTCTTACGACGGTTATCCCTATTGGAGAAGGCATTGCAATTCCTTGGCTCTACCTGATCTTTGTCAACATCTTACTGGTTGGTATGTGTAACGCGGTTAACCTTACGGATGGCTTAGATGGACTTGCGTCGGGTACGGTTATGATTGTTATGATTGTTATGGCTGCTATCGCGTACCGCTCCGATCTGCTTGAACCTGCTATTTTTGCAGCAGCGCTTGCTGGCGCGTGCATCGGATTCTTGTGGTTTAATTCACACCCTGCTGATATCTTTATGGGTGATACGGGCTCCCTTGCTCTGGGTATGGCGCTTGGCTGCTTAGCGATTGTTACCAAGACAGAATTTGTGACTATCATCATTGGTGGCTTGTTTGTTGCTGAGGCACTTTCAGTCATGATCCAGGTGTTTTACTACAAGAAAACGAAAAAGCGCGTGTTCCTCATGGCGCCCCTCCATCATCATTTTGAGAAAAAGGGATGGAGCGAAACGAAGGTTGTTGTACGATTTTGGATTATTTCGGGCGTGCTTGCTGCGTTCGGTTTCTCGATTTACTTCGCTCAATCGCTCATTGGGGTGATTTAGACACGATGAACGATAAGCAACATGTAAGCCCCGCAAAGAAACACGCCCCGGATCATCTCGGGCGCGTGCTTGTTTTGGGGCTCGGAAAAAGTGGTAAGGCAGCAGTGGCTTATCTGTTGGGTGAGCTCGGAAGCCGTGTGGAAAGTGTTACGATCGCCGCAGGCGACAGGACGCCTGACGCAGACGCATGCGCCGCTGATTACGAGGCTCAGGGCGCACGCGTTTTGTTTGATCATCGTGTGATCGTGGAGCATTATGATGTATGTATTGCTTCACCAGGTATTTCGCAATTTTCTGAATTCTACGAGAGCGCCGCGAAAGCAAGCGACGAAATCATCAGCGAAGTTGAGTTTGCCTGGCGTGAAAGCGCCGCCGACTCTCGTTGGGTAGCTGTCACGGGTACCAATGGAAAGACGACGACCACAGCACTGATTACCCACATTCTCGAGTGCGCAGGAGAAAACGCAGCAGCTGTTGGCAATATTGGCGATACATGTCTCGAAGCAGTTATGCGCGGAGGCACTGCTATCTATGTTGCGGAAACCTCATCGTATCAGCTTGCTTCAACCGACAAGTTTGCTCCCAATGTTGCTGTGTTGCTGAATATTACGCCTGACCACTTGAAGTGGCATAACACGTTCGAGAACTACCATGACGCAAAGCTTAAGGTGTTTGCGAACTTGGCGAGTCTTAATGTGGCTCGTGGTGATGCTGTTGGTACTCAAAGGCTGGCAACAGCTGTTCTCGATGCCACCGATCCGAGTGTTCGTGAGGTGGTCAAGCGGTTTAAATCCCAGACACCGCAAGATCGTGGATTTTCGTATATTCCCCTTGGTGCGGCAGCGGGGCTTTCCGCGAACATGCATGAGGTTTGCGGAAGCGAACATGCCGCCTATGTACGCGATGGTGTGTTGACGATTGAATTCGAAGGAACGTCTTTTTCTCTTCTTGGTATCGATGAACTACAGCTTAAAGGCATGCATAACGTTTCGAACGCCCTTGCGGCAGCAAGCGCCACGTTTGCGCTTGGCGTTGATGCAAGGATTATCGCCGAAGCGCTTCGATCATTTGCCCCCCTTGAGCATCGAATTGAGCCGTGCGGCGTGATTGAAGGCGTTTCGTTTTTTAATGATTCCAAAGCTACAAATGTGGATGCAACCTTGCAGGCTCTCAATGCTTTTGGAGACACAAAGCCTATCGTGTTGCTTGGCGGCGATGATAAAGGAACTGATCTCACAGAGCTTGTTGAGACCGCAACGCGGCATTGTAAAGCTGTTGTGTGCTTCGGTGCGGCAGGACCACGGTTTTCTGAGGCGTTTGCTCAATTCAAAGCATCTCACTCCAGTACGGATGAGCGGGCGTCACTTCCTGTGTATAGTGCTCCTTTGTTGGAATCAGCGCTCGATGAGGCGCTGCGTCACGCTATATCGGGAGATGTTATTGTACTGTCGCCTGCTTGTGCATCTTTTGATGAGTTCTCTTCGTTTGAAGAGCGAGGTCGAATCTTTAAGGATCTTGTGACCGAACGATCAACTTTGCGAGGTGCCCACTAGTTATGGCACGCAAGGCTCGAAACACACCAGCAATGTACACTCAGCAGCCTGCACCAAAAAATAATCGGGCAGCGGGTTCTGTGGCGTCTTCGATCATGGGCCCGCGCATTATGCTCTTGCTCTCGGTGTTTGCATTACTGCTGATTGGTCTTGTGATGGTTTATTCTGCTTCATCAATTGAGGCCATTGCGGAAAACAGTTCGGCGGCATCGTATCTTATCAAGCAGTTGGGATTTGCAGCGATCGGTGGTGTGGGCGCGTTCGTTCTTTGGAAATTCATTCCCTACCATGTATGGTCAGGTAAGTTGCTGTGGGTTGCATGGATTATTGCCATGGTGCTTGTTGCTTTGACGGTTGTCATGGGTACCGAAGGTCTTGGGGCGCAGCGATGGCTTTATCTTGGACCGATTGGTATTCAGCCGTCTGAGTTTGCGAAGATCGTATTTGTTCTTATGATGGCGCGCATTCTGTTTGATTTTCGCAATGGAAATCTCGATGTTAAAAATCTGTTCGTGCAAGTTTTGCTTTTGATAATTGTTCCTTTATTTATTATCTATCGTACGCAGTCTGACCTTGGTACGACGTTGATTTGTTTCGTGGGTATACTGACTGTTTTGTGGGTTGGTGAGGTTCCGCTTAAGTACATCATCCTACTGCTTGTGGGGGGCGTTGTATTCGCTTTGCTCTCAATGACGGTTGGTTATCGACAGGACCGCCTCATTTTCATGAACCCCTGGAATGATGGCGAAGGAGGCTACGGCACTGGCTACCAGCTCATCCATTCGTTTTATGCCTTCGCTGAGGGTGGGATATTTGGGGTGGGACTCGGCAATTCGTGCGAGAAGTTCCTCTATCTCCCCGAAGCTGAAACAGACTTTATCTTTGCGATTATCGGCGAAGAGCTTGGATTGATCGGCGCTCTTGTGGTTATCATGCTGTTCCTCGTGTTCCTGTATGCGGGGGTGCGTATAGCGCGAACCGCACCCGATAACCTAGGCGCTATGATTGCAGGCTCCTTTACGATTATGGTTGTTTTTCAGGCATTCTTGAACATTGGTTGCGTTCTTGGTCTTTTGCCAACAACGGGCAAGCCGCTTCCCTTTATTTCTTCAGGAGGATCTTCGCTTATCGCGTGTTTGTTTATGGTGGGATTCATCTTATCGGTGTCGCAGCATTCTGCTGAGCCGAGTGTATATGAGCAGCGCAGGCAAGATTTGCGCGTGGTGCGCGCTCAACCGCCAGGAGGATCTTCGCGATCGAGAAGTGGACAAGGTGCATCTCGGCCGCACTCGGGCTCTCAGCCGCGTTCGGGTCAAACCAAAAACAGATCGAGGAGGTAGACCGTGGTCATCGTTTTATCGGGCGGCGGTACCGCTGGACATATCAATCCTGCACTTGCCTTAGCTGAAGTGCTTGAGCAACGTGGTCATACCGTTTTATTCGCAGGGACCCCGCAGGGCGTTGAAGCGCGGCTCGTCCGTGAGGCAGGCATCCCGTTTACGCCCTTTGAAGCAACTGGGTTTAATCGCAATCATCCAACAAGCATTGTGCGCGCTGTGGCTAAAATCCTCAAATCAACGCGTGCAGCAAAAGCGTGGTTTGAA
>JAVWLC010000144.1:3874-6544 GCA_036638175.1 Raoultibacter sp.
GTTGTTGGTTTTGGAGGCTACGTCTCTATACCTGTTGGTCGCGCTGCTGAAGCTATGGGTATACCTGTGGTTGTTCATGAGCAAAATTCCGTGATGGGTATGGCGAACAAATACCTCGCCAAACAGGCTCGAGCAGTTGCTCTTACCTATGAAGTTGCTGGTTCGGCTCTTTCTGACACAGTACAGGTTATTGTTACGGGTAATCCCGTGCGATCTTCGGTGTTTACGGCAACGCGTGCTGAGGGACGGAATATGCTGAGTATTCCTGACGATGCCCTGATGCTGCTTGTTTTTGGCGGCAGTCTTGGTGCTCGTCATATTAATAGTGCTGTTGCAAAGTTGAAGACCCGTCTGCTTGCGGTCGAAAACCTGTATATCGTACAGGTGACTGGTCCCAAAGAATTGGAAACAGTCCAAAGCGAACTTGAGCTGACTTCCGAAGAAGCCACACGCTGGAAGCTTTTTGGCTACCAGGATCGTATGGGTGAGACCCTTGCGGCAAGTGACATGGCTATTTCGCGTGCAGGGGCAACGTCGCTGGCAGAAATTTCAGCGCGTAAGATTCCGGCAATGCTTGTTCCGTTCCCCTTTGCAACGGAAGATCATCAAACTACCAATGCAAAGGCATACGTCGAGCGGGGTGCTGCCTTCATGATGGCTGACGACGAAGTCGAAAGCGATGCCTTTGCCGAGCTTCTCTTTGCTATGATTGAAGATCCAGCGGTGCGTGAGCGCATGCGGGTGGCAGCTGAGTCGTTTAAGACCGAAAACGCTGCATCTAGATTGGCAGATGTTGTGATCGCCGCCACGGAGCGCCCCTAGCTTGGATACAATGCCATCGGCGGAGTTTATCGCATCAGGGTCTGATCCCTGCTTGCATCGGAAAGGTATAAACGAAACAACTATGACTGATAAGCGTATTGAAACAGTTCATTTTATTGGAATTGGTGGCGTTGGCATGAGCGGTATTGCTCGTGTTGCACATGACCAAGGCATGAAGGTAAGTGGTTCCGATCTCAAAGAGAGTCGCTATACCAAGCAGCTCAAAGAGGCGGGAATCGAAGTCTTTATCGGTCATGCGGCTGATAACATTCCTGCATCGGCGCCTGACGTGGTTGTGGTGTCTACGGCAATCCTCGATAACAACCCCGAGTTGATTGCTGCGCGTGAACGCGAGCTTGCGATCTGGCATCGAGCCAAAATGCTTGCAGCTTTGGGCGTTGGGAAGAAGACGCTTGCCGTTGCTGGTACCCACGGCAAGACAACAACGTCTTCGATGCTTGCAAGTACGCTTGATACAATGGAAGAGCAGCCGAGCTTTCTTATCGGCGGCATTGTGCGTTCCTATGGGACAAACGCACATTCAGGCAAAGGCGATTACTATGTCGTAGAAGCTGATGAGAGCGATAAGTCCTTTACCTACCTCGATCCCCTTGCGGTTCTGGTCACCAATATTGAGGCCGATCACCTTGATCACTATAGCGGGCTCGAGGAGATTTACGGAAAGTTCGCCGAGTTTATTGCTTCGGTTCCCCCTGAAGGTGTCTGTATCGCCTGTGGCGAAGACGCAAAACTTGTCGAAATTGCCAAGGCATCGTGTCCTTCTTCGGTTTACACCTATGGATTGAGTGAGGATTGCGATATTCGTGTAACCGATTATGTAACGCACGGTATTGGTAGTGATTTTACTGTTACGTTCCCCGATGGAACATCGGTCGCTGCCCGCATCAAGCAGAACCCAGGGATACACAATGCGCTCAATGGCGCTGGTGTGCTTGCTACGCTGTGGGCGCTTGGGCATCCTGTCGAAAGGGCCGCACAGGCACTTGCCGCTTTCTCTGGAGTTAAGCGTAGATTTGATCTCGTGGGTGAAGTTGCGGGTGTTACCGTTGTTGATGATTATGCACACCATCCTACCGAAATAGCCGCAACAATCGAAGCAGCTAAAAAGCTTGACTACAACCATGTTCACGTACTCTTCCAGCCGCACCGCTATTCGCGTGTGCCGTTGTTTACCGAAGTGCTCAAGGAAGAGTTTGGCTGTGCGTTTGATGAGGCCGATTCGGTAACCTTTATGGATGTCTATCCCGCAGGTGAAACTCCCGTGCCGGGTGTTTCGGGCAAGACGTTTCTCGATGTCGTACTTGATCACGCAGGACACCCCGATGCCGCCTATGTTCCACGCCGCATTGAAGTTGTTCCTTATTTATCCTCCAAGTTGTCCGAAGGTGATCTGGTAATCACTATGGGGGCAGGCGATGTTACGGCTATCGGTCCTCAACTTGTTGCTGTGCTCGAAGAGCGCGAAACTGCTGTGGCGGATAGGTAATTGCCGATGACCGCTCAACACACTTCTGCGCTGGAAGCGCTTTTGGTTGACCCAGCGTTTGAGGGCGATATATATCCCAACGAGCCAATGACGCGCCATACGAGTTATCGCATTGGTGGGCCAGCGCGGTTCTTTGTCTGCGTATCTTCGCTTTCGGCGCTTTCGCAGTTGGTTAAGACGTGCGACGAATCCGGTGTGCCGTGGATTGCGGTAGGTAAGGGCAGTAACTTGCTGGTTTCTGATGAGGGCTTTGCGGGTGTTGTAATCTTACTTGGTCGTGATTTTAAAGCGTGTCGCTTCGATGAAGACCGTTCGGTTTTTGTCGTTGGAGCGGGTGTTTC
>JAVWLC010000145.1:0-6435 GCA_036638175.1 Raoultibacter sp.
GTGTCTTGCACAAGTGCAAGATTTGCACAAGTCAGCATAATTGCTGGAGCAGTGTCCCTTCTCTCAGGTTCAAGAACAAGGGAGTAATCGCCTTTTAGTTGGGAACGGATAGAATTTTCTTGCGATGAACAGGTTGCAATTGTCACGTCGAGATTAGCAGCAACCTTGCCAATTTGATTAAATACACGTTGAACCATAGAAACTGGATTTCCGTGCTCATCTCTTAGAACTTTTAAAAACTGCTTTGAACGCGCGTTGTTCGATAAAGGCCAAAGTCGAGTTCCTGACCCACCCGACAAAAGTATTAAATGAATCATGGACGCAATCCTTATCTGTACTATATTCCCTCAAAGAGATCTATCTCTTAAATCTGGCCACAATGCTATAAGATTGGTAAAACTAGCGACTGCTTAACCGTGCTTTAGCGAATGTTTGGGTAAATCAATACTACTCATTATCTACACTAGCAGCAATTGCCCCAATCAGTTTTCGTGCACCATTAACATTTACCTCAGCGTGCATTCGCTCGCTATATTCACCGCGCCTGACAACGTTCTCGGCAAAAATAAGAAGGGCACTGTCAAGAATATCCGATGGCGGGATGCTTCTAAAACCCACTCCAAAACCCATCCGTTCGAAACCGTCAAGATTTGGTAATTGGTTTTCAACTAAAGCAATAGCAATAGTTGGCAAGCCTACTGCGCATAGCTCATAAAGAGTAGTTCCTGCAGCAGAAATAGCCATATCAGCGTTTTTCATCAAACTTGACAAATCTTTTAGTCCACGATATAGCGTTACGTTATCCGGCTCAGAAATACTGCAGCTCGACAAAGCTCCCACTACAATATCAATTTTAGCCTCGGGTAGAGTATTGTCTACTGCTTCAGCAATTGTTTCGAGAACGTCATTTGGGTTAGTTGAGCCAGTAGTAATCAACACCCTCTCGATGTTTTCTTTAACCGCAAATACATCTGTACTGAATTCTTTGCGTACAGGCGCATAAGCCAAACCGAGGCATAAGCGAACGTTAGTCTCGGAATAGACGTTACGATATTGCTCGCCATACTCCGCAAAGCCATAATTAACCAAAACATCAACATCTCTGCGAATTGGATTACCAAGCCTTCCATGCTCAAACGTATACATATCATCGATATATGCCACAGTTATTAGGGAAGCGATGCTTCTAAGTCCGGAAAAGAACTGATTCGTAACTGCATATGAGTCTACAAGCAGAAAATCTACTCTATTTTCTTGGCAATAACGCGCGAGAGTTTTGCCCTCTGCTGCGTCCCACTTCCTTATTGGTGAGCTGAGAATTGCGATTTCATACCCAGCGTCCGCAGGCAAGTCAACGGAAACCTCACTTGAAACAGCAAAAATAACATCAATGCCACTCGAGCGTGCTTCTTTTGCAATAGTCAGGCAGCGCATCATGTGCCCAGAGCCAATGTCCACATTGGCATCAGCCCGTATCACCAGTTTTTTTCTATCAACGCTCAAAAGAATCGTCCCTCGTCAGCTCGTAAATCTCTTCGACTTCCGAGAAGCCAACTCCTTCAACTACGCCGATAGACGCCTTATTTGCTGGTTTGATTCTGGCTACTACACTCTTAACACCGAGCCCATCCATCGCAAAAACCGACATAGCGCGAATGGCTTCCTTTGCGTATCCTTTTCCTCGGCAGGAAGCATCTCCGATCATGTAGGAAATCTCGCATGCATCCTTTGCAACATCAGAAAGGCCAACAGTACCTATGGATTTCCCATCCTCGTCAGTGATTACAAAATCATACCTAGTGGCATCATCTAGGTATCTCTCAAACCAGGAGAGATGTTCTTCAATGGTTATCGCATGCGAATTAAAAAAGTTCTTGTAGTTTTCCTTCTTGCTTCGCCAGCGCACGATGTCTTTAGCATCTACTGCGGCAATACCCCGGTACGTAAGCCTCTCAGAGTGAAAGATTGATGTCTTATTCATTACTCTCTCAAAAATGACAGGGTCGCCGAACGCATAGCTGCGGTCCGCAACAGTCCCGAGAAGGCGCTTGTAGTACTTCGGCTTAGCACCATCGCTAGGTCTCACCACACGTACGTTTTCGTCAGTAAAAGGCTCACCAACTGTTATATCTGCAACAGCGAATATAGAGCGTCTGAATACTTTACTGCTAGCTTCCTTCTCTGACGGAACGTAACATGGAGTCCCCTTGGCTATCACAGCTTCGTTCACCGCATCCACCATGGCGCGATATTCTGCTGGAGCCATCGAAAACTCCGAGTCAGCCGTTTTTATATCGCGTCCCAGGCAGAAATGTTTCTCGATGACACAGGCGCCGAGGCATGCGGCGACTACATCAGCGCTATGACCCATTGAATGGTCCGAGAATCCTACCTTCACACCGAATCGCTCGGACATATCTGGAATGCTCGCCAGATTCATATCCGCTGGATTCGCCGGATATTCACTACAGCATCGCAACAGCACTATCTCCTTGGTGCCTGAGGACTTTGCGGCATTTACTGCGTCCTCGATTTCCTCGAGGCTAGCCATCCCCGTTGACATAATCAACGTTTTCCCCTTTGAGGCCGCATATTCTATCAAGGGGATATCAACCAACTCGAAGGACGCAATCTTAAAAACGTCGCATCCCAGCTCGTCGAGGAAGTCGACAGCGCTCTCATCGAAGGGAGTCGAAAGAAAATCCATCCCCAAATCTTCGCACCTTTTCTTCACGGGTTCGTGCCACTCCCATGGAAATGATGCATCAGCATAGAGATCATAGAGTCTCCGTCCATCCCATAACCCTCCTTTGATTAGGAAACAATCCTTATCGCAATCGAGGGTTAGCGTATCAGCCGTGTAAGTTTGCACTTTAAGACAGTCAGCGCCCGCTGCGGCTGCCTCTTCGACGATACGAAGAGCTATGTCAAGATTATTACCATGGTTGGCACTCATCTCGGCAATAAAGTACACTTCTCCAGAAGTAAGCTTTCTATGCAGTTTGCTTGCCACCATTCTTGACCATCCTCTCATATTTAAGTTCTGCGAGTTCCCAATCGATATAGCTGTCAATATCCTGAACCTCAAGCTCCGATACTTCAAATCCACGTGCGAAGTTCCCCAGAAGAGTTTCGCAAGCATGAAGAGCCTTGGTCCTGCAAAAGTAGAACTGCCCCGCATCATGAAAAACAGGCTCGAGGTCTTGACTTCTTCTATTAGCGTTCTCTAGCTGCCAATATTCCAGGCGTTCTTCTGCAATAACCATTCCTCTCTGAGGAGGGAAAGAGAACCTTGTCACCGAAAGCACCGTATCAACCCCGTCTTCATGCAGGGCATTTGCACCAATCAACTTCTCTGAAGTAACAAATGGCGCAGTGGGATAAATACAACAAACCTCATCGTAAAAGAACCCGCGACGTGCGTACTCGTCAAGCACCTCAACAAGCGCGTCTTTTGTCGTGGCAAAATCATCGCTATTGGCCGAGCTGCGCAAAAACGGCACGCTCGCTCCCGCTTGAATCGCTATATCGGCAATTTCGCGAGAGTCCGTAGATACCATGACCTCCCCGAATAACCGGCTTTTAAGCGCAGCTTCGATTGAGTACGAGATGATGGGTTTTCCGCAAAACTCCTTGATGTTCTTTAAAGGAATTCGCTTAGACCCACCTCTTGCGGTTATTATCGCGAGCTTTCCGTTCTGCATATCGACTCCTGTCGCTACCCTTTCTTATTGTGCGCTATAGCAATCTTTCCTGCGCCATTGCCCATTAGCGTCTTTAACAAGCAAATCAGTATTAACGAACTTGTCAACCGTAGCATCGAACTCTTCTTCGGTTATTCCGATACACCGACAGAAGTCCCACTTTGCATATGGGTCAATTTGATAATCCTTATCCCTTATAAGCTCAAGAGCCTGCTCACGGGTAAGCTTTCCCTCGCGCACAAAACGACAAGCCATGTCGCTAACGCGCTGGAAGCCGAACTTGATGAACTTACACCAATGATGAACCATGTATCCAACGCTATCGATTTGGCAGAAGCTATCGACGCTACCTTGTCTATACCATTCATGAAAGTCGTTTAAGTCTTTGAAGCCGATTTCCTTGGCGACTTCAAAGCTATCCCAATTTGAATAAGGATAAATCGCTCCCATGAAGATAAGCTTGGTCTTTTCGTCGCTCAGTGGATGAAAAATGTCCAGCGTTTCGCTTCCACCATATTCGAAGTCGGAATTCTCTCCATAGAACACTAGATTGATTCCCAAATCTTTGGCTATTTTCAGAGGCATCTCGTAAAGCTGCGTCTCAATCCACTTCAACGGGTGAAGCATCTCTAGGAAGTCTTTTTTTGTTTCGCGCTTGAAAGTTTCCGGTTGGCATCTCAGCGTTATAGTGTCGAGATCATACACCTCAGCCAGATGCTTCAGGTTGTATTTTCCAGCCTCGCTGTGGGTGAACTCATCGGTAACGTTTATAAGAAGAGGGTTCCGAAGGCCGTGGTTCTCAATAAGGCGCCGCACAATTGCCGTAGAATCCTTGCCACCAGACACGCCAACAGCACAGTCCCACTTGGCGTCCTTATCAGCATGCTCTGCCACGAAATTGGTTAGCCATTCCTGGCGTTCTACAAAATCAATCTCCTGCTTACGCTCCGTATTGATGCATGGCATGCAAACCCCATCGATATCTTTAATGCTTGGGCGGGTCCCGAGGATAAAGCCGCATTTCTTGCATAGTCTAATGTTTTCCATTTGATAGATCTTTCTACTTTAGCTTGTCTAACTTACAACAGTGAATCACCTTGCGAACCGCATCAACAACATCCTGAACATCTCTGTCCGTCATGCAGCAATGCAAGGGCAGGGTAATTGCTTCTTCGTAATAGGCATTCGCACTAGGACAGCAGTTTTCGTCATATCCGCGATGCTGGTAATACGGCAAGCGATAAACTGGCAGGTAATGGACATTGGTACCGATGCCTTCTGCGCGGAGAGCATCGAAAATAAATCTTCTTCCACAGCCTAACGCATCTAGATTAAAGCGGAGGCAATACAGATGGCGAGTGGTCTCCTTGGGTGACGCATCAACCTGGAATGAGACTTCCGGAATTGTGGCAAATTCGCTGTCATAGAACGCAACAAGCTCTTTGCGGCGCTTCGAGAACTCTGGCAGACGGCGTATCTGGGAAACGCCAAGCGCTGCCTCGATATCGCTTACCCTGTAGTTATAGCCAAGTTCAAGCTGCTCGTAATACCAACCGCCTTCATCAGGGTGTTCCATAAGATTCGCATCGCGCGTAATGCCGTGCTTCGCAAAAAGGGCAATCTTTTCAGCTAAAGCAGCACTGCTGGTTGCTACTGCTCCGCCTTCGCCGGTCGTAACCGTTTTTACGGGATGGAAGCTAAACGTTGTAATGTCAGCAACGCTGCCAATCGGCTTACCCTTATAGCTAGATCCCAAAGAATGCGCGGCATCTTCAATAAGGGTAAGGCTAAATTCGTCGCAGATCGATCGTATTGCATCAAGCTCAACCGGCACCCCACCAAAGTCTACGGCCACAATCGCCTTCGTCTTACATGTGATTTTATCGCGTATGGAATCTGGCGATATATTCCAGGTTTGAGGGTCAATATCAGCAAATACAGGTGTAGCCCCGCAGTACAACACGCAGTTTGCGGATGCAGTAAAAGTTACAGGAGAGACAATTACCTCATCCCCAGCACTTATGCCAGCAGCTAAACATGCTACATGAAGGGCGGCGGTTCCGTTGGAAACGGCAGTAACGAATTCTGCGCCTGTAGCAGCCTTAATGGCTGACTCAAACTCAGCGGTAGCAGGTCCGCAAGTCAAATAATCGCTACGCAGACAAGCCTCAACAGATGCGATATCCTCGTCAGTTATTAGCTGATGACCATAACCCAGAAGAGCATCCCTAACAGGCTGTCCGCCATTGATTGCTAATTCACTCATCCCAGCAGCTCCTAGTAATGGACGTCCATTTTGCCAATAAGGTCACGTAGCTGCTCAACCGAAAGCCACACGGTGTTATTGCCAGAGTTATACTCAAAGCCCGCCGGAACCTTCTTTCCTCCAGGAAGCGACATGCCCTCAATATCAAACCACTCCATGTGAGGATAAATGATGTAGTGATCTTCGTATTCGTAGGCGCAAGCAGAATCGGCGGCAGGAACCATCACCTCATGCAATTTCTCGCCTTCGCGAATGCCGACCTCGATCTGCTTCGCGTCTGGAGACATTGCCGCTGCAAGATCAGGAACCTTGAAAGATGGATTCTTTTGAATAAACGTTTCACCGCCTTTGGCCTCTTTAAGAGCTTTCAGGACAAGAGCCACAGCCTCTGGCAAAGTAGTCCAGAATCGCGTCATGCGCATATCGGTGATAGGAAGCTCGATCGCACCCTCGTCGACAAGATGC
>JAVWLC010000146.1:0-6378 GCA_036638175.1 Raoultibacter sp.
GCTGTATTCGATTCCGCACGCACACTTGCTGTTCATATGTACGTGCTTGCAAGCGAAGGCTTGCACATCAACGAAACGTATGCGACTGCGGTAGTGCTACTTGTGTTGGTAGTGCTCCTCAACATGCTCGCAACGTTTGCCGCCCGCAAGATGAAAAAAGGAAACGCAGATGACTGAAGCATTGGTAAACAAATCCGCAGAGAAGGTTGAAGTTCAGACCGCACGCGAAATTGGATATCGCCCCCAGATCGATATGGCTGCCCGTGCAGCAAAGTTCCCGACGCCTGTTTCGTCGGCAATCAAAATGGGTGTTCGCGATCTCGATCTGTACTACAAAGACTTCCAGGCGCTCAAGAACATCAACTTGGAATTTCCTGAAAACCAGGTGACTGCGCTTATTGGGCCTTCGGGCTGCGGTAAATCGACGCTGCTCAAGAGCCTGAATCGCATGAACGATTTGGTTGAAGGATGCCGCATTGAGGGTGAAATTACCCTCGATGGTCAGGATGCCTATCGTAGTGTGGACGTGAACTCCTTGCGTCGTCGCGTGGGAATGGTGTTTCAGCAGCCCAATCCTTTCCCGATGTCGATCTATGACAACATTGCATTTGGACCACGCACGCACGGCATCAAAAAGCGTGAGGATCTCGATGAGATTGTTGAGCGCTCCCTGCGCGACGCAGCTATCTGGGATGAATTGAAAGATCGCCTGAAGAAGAACGCACTCGGCCTTTCGGGTGGGCAGCAGCAGCGTCTTTGTATTGCTCGCGCGCTTTCGGTGCGCCCCGAAGTGCTTCTGATGGACGAAGCAACCAGCGCGCTTGACCCCATTTCAACGGGCAAGATCGAGGAATTGGTTGGAGAGCTCAAGAGCAAGTACACCGTTATCATGGTGACGCACAATATGCTTCAGGCATTGCGCGTGTCTGACAAGACGGCATTTTTCTTGCTGGGTGAGATGGTTGAATTCGGATCAACTGACGATATCTTCACAACCCCGCATGATAAGCGTACTGAGGACTACGTAGCGGGCCGTTTCGGGTAGAATGACACCATGATTTATTACGTAGAAGACGATACTAACATTCGCGATCTGACAATTTATGCCCTCAAGCAAGCAGGGTTTGAAGCGTCAGGGTTTTCGTGCGCCTCGGATTTCTTCGAGGCGTGCACGCTTCGCATGCCTGAGCTGGTGCTGCTTGACATCATGCTTCCTGAGACCGACGGCATTGAGATATTGAAGGACCTCAGGGCTGATGCAACGCTCAAGCACATACCCGTTATGATGCTGACCGCGAAGGGTACCGAATACGATACCGTTTGTGGGCTTGATGCGGGCGCGGATGACTATCTCGCAAAGCCATTTGGCATGATGGAACTTGTTTCGCGTGTGAATGCTTTGCTGCGCCGCGCGGGCGAGCCTGCGAATGTCGCAAACGATACGCTCACGTGCGGCAACCTTGTGATTTCGGCTTCGGCCCATACGGTGGAAGCCGACGGAATTCCCGTTCCGCTCACGCTCAAGGAATTCGATCTTCTGCGTACGCTCATGCAAAACACGGGGCAGGTCCTTTCGCGCAGTCAGCTGCTCGAAGACGTGTGGGGCATGACCTATGTGGGCGAAACGCGCACCGTTGACGTGCACGTACAGACGCTCCGCCAAAAGCTTGCTGCTGCATGTCCTGGTATTGAAGCGTGCATTCATACCGTTCGTGGCGTGGGCTACTGCGTTAAGATGCCGTCGTAGCGGATTTTGCTATGAGTCCAACGCACTATAAAGTGAAGAGTCTTTCAGGAAAGATCTTCTACACCGTTTTGGTGTTCACGGTTGCCATCATTCTTATGTTCTCGGCTGTTATTTCGGTGCTGTTTTATTTTAGCTATGAAAATGAAGCCGAAGCTGGTTTGACCGAGCAGGCGTTCGATGTTGCAGCCTACCTCAACAGTACCCCAAGCAGTGATAACGTTCCCGCTTTGCTTGATCAGATAGCGGGGCAGGTGCGCTATACCCTCATTGATGCCGACGGCAACGTCTTGTTTGATAGCGCTTCTGATGGGGAACCGATTGAAAACCATGCCGACCGTCCCGAAGTCATAGAGGCGGAAGAAACAGGTCAGGCAAGCGTAGTGCGCTATTCCAAAACGCTTGAGACCGATTCGGTGTATGCGGCGGTCAGGCTTGACGATGGCAGCATTGTTCGACTTGCCGAAACCCGCCATTCGTTGGTTGCCTTTATGAGTACGCTGATTGGTCCGATGATTATTGCGTTGTTCGTCATCGTGCTGCTCGTCTTTGTGCTCTCACGTGTTTTGACCGCGCGCATTATGAAGCCGATCGACGCTCTCAATTTTGCCGAGCCTCTCGAAAACGAGATTTACGAAGAGATGGATCCGCTTCTTGAACGCATCGATGAGCAACAGACGATGCTCAAGCAGCAGACGCGAGAAATCGCTCGTGCTGAAACCATGCGTCGCGACTTTTCTTCAAATGTGAGCCACGAAATGAAAACGCCCTTGCAGGTCATATCAGGGTACGCCGAGCTCATGAAGAACAATATGACTGATCCTGCTGATCAACAGCGATTTGCTGGTCTTATTTACGAAGAGGCACAAGCTATGCGTTCGCTCATCAACGATGTGTTGGTACTTTCGCGCCTTGACGAAATGGCCATGGGGGAGCGCGATCAGATTATCGATCTGTATGCGCTGTCTAAAGCTGTTGCTGTTCGCCTTGAAGGTTTTGCTGACCAGTATGGTGTGAAAATTCATGTCGAAGGCGAACGGGCATGCATAGCGGGTATTGATACTCTTGCCGAGGAAATGATCTACAACCTCATCGAGAACGGCATTCGCTACAACCATAAAGGCGGCACGGTAACCGTGCAGGTTGGAAACGATGCTATGGGTCCCATTCTGAGTGTCAGTGATACCGGTTTAGGGATTCCAAAGGAGATGCACGATAAGGTGTTCGAGCGGTTCTTCCGTGTGGACAAAAGTAGGTCCAAAGAAACGGGCGGCACTGGACTTGGCTTGGCTATTGTTAAGCACGCGGTGTTGTACCACGGCGGCACCATTGAGCTTGAAAGCGATAGTGATCGAGGCACCAAGTTCATCGTTCGGCTTCCGGGCTTAGAATAACCTCAAGAAATGCAAAAACGCTTGGTGAACAAGCGTTTTTGTTTAGCCCCACCCCTGGCCTAGGATGAACCCACCTCAAAAGGTGGGTGCTCGCAGCTGGCTTCTTGGCTTTCGTATCAACGGATACGAATCTCCATTTCACCCGCTATCTTGAGCTCCCTAAAAAATAGCATCGGTCCATCGCTGAATGTGACCAAGAGGTAGAGCCTGCTTTGAGTATATGAGTCTCTTAGTAGGAATAATAGTCTTGACATAAAGTTGTTATCTTGCATGGGCGTGATTTTATTGATGCGAACAAAGGTTTGTGTATTTTGTCTCAACACGATACAATGGCTGAATGTATAATCTCTTTACTGAAATGGAAAACGACGTTAAGCGCTCGGTTGCTCCGCTGGCCGTACGCATGCGTCCGCGCACGCTTGAAGAAGTTGTGGGGCAGCAGCAGGCCGTCGGTCCTGGCAGCTGGCTTCGCACGGCAATCGAACAGGATCAGCTGAGTTCCGTTATTCTTTTCGGGCCTGCGGGCACGGGGAAAACATCGCTTGCTCATGTTATTGCTGAAACCACCAAAGCAACTTTCGTAGAAGTGTCTGCCGTTGGCGGCACGGTTTCAGACCTGCGTCGTGAAATTGATGCTGCTGAAAAGCGGCTGACCATGGGTGGACTTCGCACAATCCTGTTCGTCGACGAAATCCATCGTTTCAATCGAAGCCAACAAGATGCCCTTCTTCACGCGGTTGAAGATCGCGTCCTGGTTCTCGTGGGTGCTACCACCGAAAATCCTTTCTTCGAAGTGAACTCAGCGCTCATCTCGCGTTCTCGCGTGGTGGAGCTTAAAGGCCTTTCCGATGATGAAATTCGTACGCTCATAGAGCGTGCTCTTGCAGACACACGAGGTCTTGCGGGTTTGTACGCAATCGAAAAAAGCGCCGAGGATGCTATCGTTCTTTTGGCTGGCGGTGATGGGCGCACGGCGCTTACTACCATCGAGCTTGCTGCGGGTATGGTTAAGCAAGGTACCCAGAAGAAGCCGACGGTAATCACCGAAGACATCATTCGAACAACAACGCCACATCGCTCTTTGCCGTACGATAAAAACAAAGACATGCACTATGACATCATTTCGGCATTCATCAAGTCTATGCGCGGGTCAGACCCTGATGCGGCGCTGTACTGGCTTGCTCGCATGATTGATGGGGGAGAAGATCCGAAGTTTATTGCACGACGCATTTTTATTTTGGCTTCAGAGGACATTGGCAATGCCGATCCTCAGGCTCTTCTGATTGCTGAGGCTGCGTTCAAGTCTGCCGAGGTCATTGGCTATCCTGAGTGTCAGCTCATTCTTGCGCAGGCCGCAACATATATGGCTCTAGCGCCAAAGTCTAACGCTGCTTGCGGTATCTTTGGCGCCCTTGCAGAGGTTCGCAATGGTCCTTCGCGCAATGTTCCTGATAATTTGCGCGATCGGCATCGCCCTGGTTCTGAAGAATACGGAGAATACAAGTATCCCCATAATTATCCTGGTGGCTGGGTTGATCAGCAATATTTGCCCGACGGTCTTGAGCGGGGATGTTTCTATCAGCCGGGCGAGCGTGGATGGGAGGGGTATCGCGTTGACGCAACTTCTCGTGATCGAAAGCCAAAGCGCAACAACCACTGATGCAACTCCGGGGGCCGCGTGAGGGCTCTTGTGGGGCTTCGCGCAGGTAACATGACAGAAACGCACTATGGATGCACCATGAAAACACGCTTCGATACATATAGAATCACAAGGCAACGTGGTATAGTTTAAAATTCATAACGCTAGGAGGCGTCCATGGATTTCGCTGAAGTTGTAAATATTGCTCTTCCCATTGTGTACGTACTGGTTGGTGCAGCGCTTGTGTGGCTTGTTATCGAGCTGGTTATGACGCTCCGCAAAACGCGAAAAACGGTTGATGATCTCAAGAAACAGGTTGAGCCAACCCTTGCCAACGTACAGGAACTCACCGAAGGCCTGAAGCCCGTTGTTGCTAAGGTCGATCCACTGGTTGAGCGCATCTCGCTGACCGTTGATGCAACTAATCTCGAAATTATGCGTGTCGATCAAATTCTCGATGACGTAAATGACATTACTGGGTCCCTCTCCTCTGCAGTTGATGCGGTTGACACCGCAGCAAACGCGCCAATTGATCTTGTGAATAGCGTGTCTAACAGAGTTCGCAATGTATTCAAGCCTCGCAAGGCAAGTTCAGAATCGGTAGCGCTTGGTCAAGAGAAGGCAGAAAGCTACCAAGAGGTGCCTACGGCAGGTAAGCACGGTAAAACAGTTATCGAAGCTGCTCAGGATACGGTCAAGGCTGCAAGCGTGGTTGCGCAAGATGTGGCTAAAGCCGCAAGTGAAGCTGCCGATGAAGCCCACGAGCGCACCCAGCAGCGCAAAGCTGAACGCGAAGCAGCAACGGCTGCGCGCCAAGAAGCAGCAGAAAAGGCAAGCGTCGCAGCATCTCACATGGCAGATGCGGTCCATTCGGTTGCCGAAGCTGATGCGACTGCGGCAAAGGACAAATACTTTACCTACGGAGAAAGCGATTCCTCGCAGTCGAAATCCGAGACAAACACCCCAAGCAAGTAGTTTTGCTGTCCAACTGAAACGACGAAAAGAGAGCCATGTCTGAAAATGTTATAGTGGAGATGACCGAAGAGCAAAATCGCAGGTCTACGTCTCGAAAACGATTTTTCCAGGTATGGACAGCGGTTGGTGCAATTCTCCTTACGGGCGTCTTTGTCTATGTTTTGAATATCCTCTCAGTTCCTGTTGGCATCATAGCGTGGACGTGCATCATTGTCTTTTGCTTGCGTACGCCTGTTAACTGGCTACAAAGGCACAAGATCAATCGCGCAATGGGCACTACCATCGCCTATGTGCTTATGTTTGTCGTGGTAGCAGGGCTTGGGCTGCTCATGTTTTCGCCGGTGTTTGGCATTGGCGATCAGTTTATGAGCCTCATTCAATCAATCCCAACGTACATTCAGCAAATAACAGACTGGTACAACAGCGTTTATCCGCAGTATGAGCACCTGTTCCAAAACGATGTCATTAAGAACTGGATTACCGATATCTCAAACTCCCTCGGTGCTTGGGCAACCGAAACCGCGAAGGTGAGTGCTGAAGGTATTGTGACCGTTGGAGGATCCATTGCTAGCAGCTTCATGATCATTGGCTTTTCATTGGTTGTTGCGTTTTGGATTCTCATGGAA
>JAVWLC010000147.1:0-6376 GCA_036638175.1 Raoultibacter sp.
GCAGGCGGCATTTCACCGCGCCGCACCGCGCGCAGACTCACGCCGATCCTCGAGGAGCAGGCACGCAAGAATCAAGCCGAAACTCTCTGGATCAATGAGGCGCAGTAAGAACCCAAAGGAGAAGATGCGTGGATACGAAAGCAATCGAAGAATTGATCGCCATCATGGACAAGGCGGAGCTCACTGCTCTGCGTATCGAAGATGGAAGCACAAAGATTGAGCTCGAACGCAACCATAGCTCGTTCTCACCAACCGCACTTCCTCTTATGGCAGAGCGCGTGAGTGCATTACTAGCAGGCAAAGATCAAAGCAACGAAGCTGTCGCCGCTGATCAGACTGAAGATGATTCGTCTTTGCTTGTTCGCAGCCCCACGGTTGGCATGTTCTATATCAGCCCAAGCCCCGATGAGGATGCGTTTGTGAAAACGGGACAAGAAGTGCTTTCGGGTCAAACGCTTGCCATTGTTGAAGCCATGAAGATGATGAATGAGATCACTGCGCCTGTTCCTGGCATCGTCACCGAAGTGCTTGCCGCAAACGGCACCCAGGTCGAATACGATCAACCCCTGTTCCGCATCGCCACTGGCGACATATCCCAATAACGGCAAAGCGAGAGCAAACTATGTTCGATAAGATCCTCATAGCGAACCGCGGCGAAATCGCTGTTCGTATCATTCGTGCTTGTCGCGCCATGAACATCAAGACAGTCGCGGTGTACTCAACGGCCGATTCTAACGCGCTGCACACGTATCTCGCCGATGAGAGCATTTGCATCGGTCCCCCGCTGGCACGTGATAGCTACCTCAACATCGCAGCAATCATTACCGCAGCAAAGGGCACCAACGCCGAAGCAATCCACCCCGGCTACGGGTTCCTTTCCGAAAACTCCACCTTCGCGAAGCTCTGCCGCGATAACGGCATTGCGTTTATTGGACCTGCCCCTGACGTCATTGATCGCATGGGCAACAAAAGCCAAGCGCGCAAAACCATGATGGAAGCAGGCGTTCCCGTGGTGCCAGGCTCCAAAGATCCTGTCTATACGCCCGAAGATGCTCTTGAAACCGCCCGCGAAATCGGGTGGCCCATCATGATTAAGGCAAGTGCTGGGGGCGGCGGCAAAGGTATGCGCCTAAGCATCAATGAAGACGATTTCTTCGACGCCTTCAACATCGCCCAGCGCGAAACCATGAATGCTTTTGGCGATAACAGCATGTACCTCGAACGCTGCATCATCAACCCACGTCACGTTGAAGTCCAGGTCATTGGCGATACCTTTGGCTCGGTTGTCGCGCTCGGTGAGCGCGATTGCTCGGTTCAACGCAATCATCAGAAGATGGTCGAAGAGAGTCCTTCGCCATTCCTTACCCCTGAGGTGCGCGAAGCCATGTGTGACGCGGCCATTAAAGCAGCCCAAGCGGTTGGCTACACGTCTGCAGGCACCATCGAATTCTTGCTCGATGAAAACCGTGAATTCTATTTCATGGAAATGAACACCCGCATCCAAGTGGAGCACCCCGTTACCGAAATGGTCACCCGCACTGACCTTATTGAAGAAATGATCAGCGTAGCCGCAGGTGAACCTCTGTCTTTCGGACAAGAGGACATCGATCCGCGCGGTCACGCCATCGAATGTCGCATCAATGCCGAAGAGCCAGCACGTGGTTTTCTTCCCTCCCCTGGCACCATCTCGCAGATGCACCTTCCGGGTGGCAATGGCGTTCGTGTTGACACGGCAAGCTACGATGGCTTCAAAATCACACCCTACTATGATTCGATGATCGCAAAGATTATCGTTCATGGACGTGATCGCACCGAGGCTATTGCCAAAATGCGTACCGCCCTTGAAGAAATGGTCGTTGTTGGAGTCAAGACGAACCTTGATTTCCAGTACGCTATCATGGAAAACGAAACGTTTGCTTCGGGCAACGCCGATACCAGCTTCATCGAGAAGTTTCTCAAGGGCGAAGTTTAAGCAGCAGCGGACAAACACAACAGGTATGCAAAAACTCAAAGCGGAAGGTGATGGACTCATGACCGAGACCCCTACAATTCCCTCAGGCGTTGATGGCGAACTCTGGAAGCAGATGCTCGCCGCTACACCTGTTGAAGCACGCCATCGTATTCGCTCAGGGGAGTTCACCGCGCCAACCAGTGGCCTCTGCCCCGGTTACGCGCAAGCGAACCTTATCATCTTGCCCAAAGAGGACGCGTACGACTTTCTCCTGTTCGCACAGCGCAACCCCAAACCTTGCCCCCTGCTTGAAGTCACCGAGATCGGCGCACGCGAAACAACTCTGTGTGCAACGGATTGCGACATTGCCACCGATTTTCCACGCTATCGCATCTACCGAGATGGCGTGCTAGTCGATGAAGTTACCGATGTCGTGGATTACTGGCGCGATGATCTGGTCTCGTTTGTCATTGGCTGTTCCTTCTCATTTGAGTCCGAACTCATAGAGGCGGGTATTGAGATCCGACACAACACCATGGGGTGTAACGTACCCATGTACCTCACAGGCGTCGAATGCACGCCCGCAGGCTCAATGAGTGGCAACATGGTCATGTCCATGCGCCCCATCCCCCATGATCAGGTGATGAAGGCCGTTCAGCTTTCTGGCGCTATCCCCAAAGTTCATGGCGCACCCATGCACATCGGCGATCCTGCCGCTATCGGCATTCGCGATATTGCCGCTCCTGAGTTTGGCGATCCTGTTGACATCCACGAAGGCGAAGTGCCTGTTTTTTGGGCATGTGGAGTCACGCCACAATCGATTGTCATGAATAGCAAGCCCTCGTTTGCCATCACGCATGCACCTGGTTGTATGCTTATCACCGATACAAAGAACATCGATCTAAAAGAGTAACTGATCGGAAAACCAATGCTTGCGAAAGAAGGCACCATGCGCGTTGATTTGAACTGCGATTTAGGGGAAAGCTTCGGCCGGTACGCACTCGGTCTTGATGAGCAGGTCATTCCGCTTGTCTCAAGCTGCAACATTGCCTGCGGCATGCATGCAGGTGATCCTATCGTCATGCGCAAGACCGTGCAACTTGCTGCAAATGCTGGTGCCGCCATTGGTGCACATCCTGGATATCCTGATTTGCAAGGATTTGGTCGTCGCGATCTAAACCTAACACCTGATGAAGCGTATGCGTTTTTGGTCTACCAAATTGGTGCGCTTAAGGCATTCTGCACAGCCCAGGGCCTTGAGCTTGCCCACGTAAAGCCTCATGGACAGCTGTATAACCGTTCCGCTATTGACACAGAGCTTGCTGCCGCACTTGCACAAGCCGTCTTTGATGTCGATCGCAATCTTATCCTTGTTGGTCTTGCCAACAGCCTACTCATTGAAGCGGGCCGCGCGCTCCACCTCGCAACGGCCGAGGAATTCTTTACCGATCGCAACTACACCGATGAAGGCCTCTTGGTTGCCCGGAGCAATCCCGATGCGCTTATTTCGAGCGAAGACAAAGCGATTGAGCGCGTTATTCGCGCAGTTAGCGAGGGAAGCATTCTTTCGGTTACAGGGAAGCTCATCGACATTCAACCCGATACGATTTGCGTCCACGGCGACAACGCTCACGCGCTTGAGTTTGTATCGCGGATCAGGCATGCACTTGAGGAAAACGGCATCGACATCCTGCCCGTGAGCGTAGGATAAAGCATTCCGCATTCGGTACACTTTTTTCACAATGACCATTCCGAAACTATACCGAGTAAGGAACACTTTCTGTCGCCGTAAATACTGCTCGAAAACCAACGTGCAACTTTCACCGTTACACCGCCACTCACTAGCTCAGGTGCTCGGCAATCACGTCCAAAAATGCTTGTCCATAACGCTCGGCTTTGACGCGACCAACACCCGACACTTCGAGGAAGGCCGCTTCGCTTGTTGGCTTTTTTGCACACATGTCGGTCAGTGCGGCGTTTGTGAACACAATGTAGGCAGGAACTCCCTGTTCAGCTGCAAGTTTTGACCTCAAATCTTTCAGCTTCTCGAACAAAACGGGGTCAGCAGATCCACCCGATGCGCCACGGCGTTTTGATTTCTTTTCAACAATCACTTCGTCTTTTGGAAGACGCTTAGGCACCTTTATTGCAAAGTATTTGCGTTCCTTGAGAAACGCCGTCCCTTGCTGCGTTGGAGCAACAACCGGATAGCTTCCATCGGTCTGTTCAAGCAAGCCTTCAGCAATAAGTGCATCAAGGATGTAGCGCACCCGTTTGGCTGGAACATCGGACATAATGCCATAGGTCGTCAGTTCATCAAGATGCTGCCCAAGAAGCTTCTCGGCTTTCGAACCGCGAAGGATGTCGATGATCATCGCTTTGCCAACGCGCCGATTGCGCTGTTCAAGACGAAGAACGCACGAAAGAATCTTCTGCGCTTCAACCGTCATGTCTTCAACCTCAAATTCTGTCGAACAGTTGGAGCAATGCTCACAGCGATACGGGTTTTCTGTTTGCCCGAAGTAGCGCAGGATATAGGTTCGCAGGCAATCGACGGTGGTGCAGTAAAACACCATATGCCGCAGGCGTTCGCAATCGCGCTCGTGTACGGCACGCGAACTTGTTTCGTCCGCCTCGTTGAAGCTCCGCTCTTCAAAGCTTTTGTCGATAAGAAATTGGCAGGTCTGCACATCTTTCTTGTTGTAAATCAAAATGCAGTCGGCAGGTTCGCCATCTCGACCAGCACGACCTGCTTCCTGATAGTAACTTTCAACATCGGATGGCATGTTGAAGTGAATGACAAAGCTCACGTTCGATTTATCGATACCCATGCCAAACGCGTTGGTTGCCACCATGATCGGTTTGCGGTCAAAGAGAAAATCGTCTTGATTCTTGTGGCGCTCCGCCGCAGACAGGCCCGCATGATAACGCGTTGCAGGCATTCCGTTATCGCACAGCAACGCGCACACTTCTTCAACGGCTGCTCTGGTTGTGCAGTACACGATGCCGCTTTGCGCGCTTCGCTCTCGCACAAGTCGAAGCAAGCACGAGCGCTTTGCTTTAGGCTCTGGTCGCTCAACACCAAAGTAGAGATTCGGCCGATCAAAGCCCGAAACGAGCATAAATGGGTCATGGAGCTCAAGGGCAGTTGCTATATCGTCTTGCACCGCAGGAGTAGCTGTTGCCGTTAAAGCACAAACAGGCGGACGTGAAGGTAAGCCCTCGATGAAACGCGCTATACCGAGATAGCTCGGACGAAAATCCTGACCCCACTGCGAAACACAGTGCGCTTCATCGACCGCCACAAGCGATATCTTCGCCGTTTTGGTAAACGCGACAAACCGCGGAGCGTCAAGACGTTCGGGGGCAACATAGAGCAAGTTGCATGAGCCTGAGGCAGCGTACTCAAGCACTTCACTTTGTTCCGCTGAGCTGATGGAACTGTTGAGAAACGCGGCTTTTGCACCCACTTGATTAAGCGCGTTCACTTGATCTTTCATGAGAGAAATGAGCGGGGATACAACAATAGTAATGCCATCTGAAACGAGAGCTGGTATTTGGTATATCAGCGATTTGCCTGCACCTGTTGGCATGACACCAACAATATCGCGGCCCGAGAGCAGCTGGGAAATAAGCTCGCGCTGGTTCGGACGGAACTCGGCATGTCCAAAATAGTCGCGCAGCACCTGTTCTGCTTGTTGAATCATTGCCTGCCCTCACCGTTTTCCATCAAAGCTCTTGAGAGACACGCTATCATCAGCCACCACACTCGGCAACTCTTTTGCTTACATTTTTGAGCGATTTACCGCGCCTGATCTCCTGCTGTCGTTCTCAGGCAAGTAATTTCCCGCGTTTTCAGGTAAAATCGTTTTGTTTCGATATGGGGATATACACTAATAATCAGAAAACTAAAAGGAGGTTGTATGAGCTCACTCGTTCAGCGTATGAAGAACATCGGCCCAGGAGCACTGGTTGCCGCTGGCTTCATCGGCCCTGGCACTGTTACCACGTGCACCGTCTCTGGTGCAAACTACGGCTACACCATGCTCTGGGCACTACTCTTCGCCACGGTCGCGACGATCATCTTCCAGGAGATGGCAGCGCGCGTTGGCATTGTCACCCAAAAGGGTCTTGGTGAAAACATCCGCGATCGCATTCCCAACAAAACACTGAATCCAGGCATTTGCGCCCGACCTTTCCATGGGACTCATCGTGATAATCTTGGGCGTCTTGGCATTCGCCGCTATGTGGATTGGAAGCTACAAGGTTGTCGAGATTATTCTCACGGCTATTGTTGTCTTCATGGGCGTTGTTTTTGCCGTCACCGCGTTTGCTTCAAGCCCCGACTGGGGTGCTGTTGTGCAAGGACTCTTCGTGCCATCACTGCCCGCAGAAGGTTCTGCTGGTATCCTGACCGCCGTTGGT
>JAVWLC010000148.1:0-243 GCA_036638175.1 Raoultibacter sp.
CGTACAATAGAGCGGTTTTAGACGTGAAGCTAAAGCCCTCATGGGCTTGGGGATATAAGGAGCAGTAAAGCGCTATGACAGATTTTCTGAACGAGTATTGCATGCATACCGCAACATGCGGTCAGTTGCGCAAGGCAGATGTTGGCACCAATGTTGTGCTGACTGGATGGGCTTGGCACAACCGCGACCATGGTGGACTTATCTTCATCGACCTGCGCGACCGCGAAGGCTCTACGCAGGTTG
>JAVWLC010000148.1:253-4016 GCA_036638175.1 Raoultibacter sp.
GACCCCGATTGCGTTTCCGCAGATGATTTTGCGAAAGCTGAGCACCTCGGCCGCGAATATGTGCTCAAAATTGCTGGCACGGTTCGTGGACGTGGCGAGGGCAGCGAAAACCCGAACATGGCTACGGGTGAAATCGAAGTGCTGGCTTCTTCGGTTGAAATCCTCAACACAAGTGTCACACCTCCGTTCTCCGTGGAAGACGGCATCGAAACGGATGAGACCACGCGTATGAAATGGCGTTATCTGGATCTTCGTCGTCCAGAAATGTTTGAATCACTTCACCTGCGCCATAAGGTTGCGTCATCCATGCGCAATGCGCTCAATGATCGTGGCTTCCTTGAAGTTGAAACTCCCATCCTTGCAAACTCAACGCCAGAAGGTGCGCGTGACTTCATCGTGCCGTCGCGCCCGAATCCTGGCAATTTTTATGCGCTTCCTCAAAGCCCGCAGCTGTTCAAGCAGATGCTCATGGTCGGCGGCATCGAGCGCTATTATCAGATTGCTCGCTGCTTCCGTGACGAGGATTTGCGCGCTGATCGTCAGCCTGAATTCACCCAGGTTGACATTGAGATGAGCTTTGTTGGTCAAGACGATGTCATGACCATGATGGAAGATGTTATGGCCGAAACACTTGCCGCAGTAGGTGTCAGCCATGAGTTCCCGCTGCCTCGTATGGAATACGCCGAGTCGATGGCACGCTTTGGTAATGATCGTCCTGACGTGCGTTTTGGTATGGAGCTTGTTGACCTTACTGACATCGTGAAGGATAGCGGCTTTAAGGTGTTCTCTTCGGTTGCTCAATCGGGTGGCAGCGTAAAAGCTATCAACGCGAAGGGTGCAGGCGATTGGAGCCGCGGCGACGTTGAGAAGCTCGCCGATATTGCTGCCGAGAACGGCGCGAAGGGTATGGCGTGGATTGCGTTTACCTCCGAAGGTGCAGAGAAAAGCCCAATCATTAAGTTCTTCAGCGACGAAGAGTTCGCAGCGCTTAAGGCCGCCATGGACGTTGAACCAGGCGACCTTGTCCTGTTTGCTGCTGATAGCGTTGATGTATCGAACGCGGTTTTGTCTGCGCTTCGTTTACATATGGCAGATGCGCTAAACATTGATCGTTCTGGGCATTCTCTCTTGTGGATTGTGAACTTCCCCATGTTCAAGTACGACGAGGACGAAAAGCGCTATTCCGCTGAGCACCACCCGTTCACGAGCATTCGGTGTGAGGATGTCGATAAAATCGAAGAGACTCCGCTTGAATGCGGAAGCTACTCGTATGACCTTGTCATGGATGGTTACGAAATTGGTGGCGGTACCATTCGTATTCACGAAGCCGAAATGCAAAAACGTGTCCTGCGTCGCATTGGCCTTTCCGATGAGGAAATCGCAGAGAAGTTTGGGTATCTCATTGAAGCGCTTGATCTTGGCGCGCCCCCACATGGCGGCATCGCGCTTGGTCTTGATCGTTTGATCATGCTCTTGGGAGACAAGAAATCGATTCGCGACGTTATTGCGTTTCCAAAGACAAGCTCTGCTTCTGATCCTATGACGGGCGCTCCTGGTCAAGTAACGGCTCGTCAGCTTAAAGAGGTTAACCTTCGTACACTGTAATTAGGTGTCTGCAAGTCCGCGCACAGTGTGAGATAACCGCGCCGAAAGATCGTAAGCCCAAAGGGTGCACCGATTGTTCGGCGCGGTTTTTATATGCTGGGGAATAGGTGGATACTAAAACAGGCGGTGTATGAGGCGCTAAAACAATGGGGATACGCAGTAATTCAATTTTTTCATTGCTATCGTGGGCTTTGGCGATCATGATGTGAGTGCACACATTTTTGTGTGCAAAGGACTCAAGATTAACGCAGTGGCGAGAGAAAGAGCCCCCATGAAAATAGTAGCCGATTCTTCTGTGATGTATTCGATTGAGCAGGGTGCTCAACACGGTATTGAGATACTGCCGCTTACGGTTTCGATTAATGGAAAAACCTGGGCAGAGTACGAAGATATCAGCGCTCCTGAGTTTCTCTCTTACATCCGCGCAGGCGAACTCCCAAAAAGTTCAGCTCCAACTCCTTCTGCTGCTCTGGCAGCATTTGATACCGAGGAGGAGGTTGTGCATCTTGCTATGGCCAGCGGACTGTCGGGCGCCTATGACATAACGCACGGACTTGCCGCCCAGGCGAAACATCCCGACCGCGTCCATGTTATCAATAGCAGAACACTGTGCGTCCCTCACCGCATCCTTGCGCTCTATGCTGTTGAGCTCGCAAAAAAGGAAGAACATGCTGAAGCGGTGATTCAGGCTTTGCAACCTATGATTGAGAGTGCTCGTTCGTATCTAATCCCTGAGGATTTCGATTTTCTCCGTCGTGGCGGACGCTTAACTCCGTTGGCAGCCAAGTTCGCGCATCTGCTCAAAGCAGTTCCTGTCATGATCCAAACTGAAGATGGAACCCGTCTTGAGAGGTTTGCGGTTTCACGTCGTTTCAATAAGGCCCTCGTGGCGATTGCTGAGGATTTAGCAACACAAAATCTTACTGAGGCGCATTATATTGGTGTGAGCCATGCCGACAACCTTGCCCAAGCGCAGTTGACGCACGATTTTCTTCATGAGGCATTCCCGCAATGTCGCATGGGAATTTTTGAGCTCGGCCCTGCATTCATTACACAAGGTGGACCGGGTTGTATTGCTATTCAGGCAATCGATATGAAGGCTTGCCCTGATTTGATTGTCGAATAGGCAAAACTAAACGCAAAACGCCCGACGTTTTGACTGTGTAGTTCGTTTCGATTATGCGTAAAGCACGAGAGCCGAAAAATGCAGACAAAACGATCGGGCGCTTCTTTTTGTGCGAAAGATGCTTACAGGCTATCGACGTAGCTAACCAAATCGCCGATGGTGTCGAGACCTTCAGGCTCACCGAAGTCGATTTCGCACTTTTCTTCAAGGTCGCAGATAAGCTCAACCATGTCGAGCGAATCGACGCCGAGAGAATCAAATGTTGATTCTTCCGTTACCTGTTCAGGTGCAATATCGAGATTTTCTTGCAAAATTTCTTTGAGAGTATCGATGGTTGCCATTGCGCAGTTCCTCCTGTCGTTCGATGGGTCCATTGTACTCGAGTGTGTTGCATTTCTGAGTGCTAACTGTGGATTTTGCACGGAAGGGCAACAGGGTTGGCGGTTGACTCAATATGCAACAAACCTTCCCCCTCAAACGTGTTGAAAGTAGAAGCAAAAGGGATTTCTGTGCGGTATCGAATGCAGCATGCGGCTTTTTCAGAAAGATTTCAGGTATAGCCGATAGAGTTCCTTTTGTGTCCGGACACACAAAGGGGTTTACATGGATAAACAATCAACTCATACAACGCAGACCGATCCGGTGACTACTTCTCGGAGATTATGCTGGTGCCTTTGCTCGCGCAAGACAGCCGTCATGGTTACGCTCGTGTTGAGTCTCGCTCTTATTATCTTTATCGCTGTTCGTGAGCCTTTGACGAGCGTGGCTGAAACCTTGGGAATTGTTGAGTCTTCGCGTGTCGTTGATGAGGTTGCTGAGGCTGTTGGTTCTGCGGCGGTTTCGCTTGAGGTTACTTCTCTCTACCAAAACCCTGAGCTCCCCACGGGTTGTGAGTCGGTTGCTTTGACCGATTTGCTTCTGTTTTGGGGGTTTGATCTCGATAAGACAACTATCGCTGATTCGTGGCTACCAACGAGTGATTTTGATTTTGTGTACTCGTTTCTCGGAAGTCCTTACGATACTGCAGGTAAT
>JAVWLC010000148.1:4026-6277 GCA_036638175.1 Raoultibacter sp.
CCCCTTGTATCGTTGAGACCGCGAACGCATACCTTGCTGCACAAAATTCATCGCTTGTTGCATATGACATGACGGATGCCTCCCTTGTTGATCTTCTCGAAAAACTTGATGAGGGCAAACCTGTCATCGCATGGACTACCATTGACTTAGCTGATGCAGGATATCCGTATGCATCCCAGTGGTCAAACGGAATACACTATGACCTTTATGCGAATAGCCACTGTGTTGTGGTGAGCGGCTATGATATCGAGCAGGGAACACTGACGGTTGCTGACCCCCTGGTTGGTACGGCTGTCTATGATATGAGCGAATTCGTGCAGCGTTTCGAGCAGCTTGGATCGCAGGCTGTTGTAGTCGAGTAACCTTTCAGGGTCCTTTGAAATTGCCGAAATGAGAATCTTCTGGTTCTCTCGCGTGGGTTGTTATCTGTAAGCTTCTGGGTGGATTGTCGCAGTGTAAGCTTAGCGAGAACAATCTTAACGATGCCTTCGGGCATGCAAGCGAAGGAGTAACTATGAGTTTTCTCGAATTAGCAAAAAAGCGGTGTTCTATCAGGGCGTTTCAGGATAAAGCTGTAGAGCCTGAGAAGCTTAATGTAATTCTTGAGGCGGCGCGGGTAGCGCCAACGGCGTGCAATCGCCAACCCGTGCGCCTTCTTGTTGTTCAGAGCGCTGAGAGTCGTGCATTGCTGAGCCAGGCTGGCCGTACCTTTGAGGCACCGCTTGTCATTGTCGTATGCGCTGATCGGGATACTGCATGGACGCGCCCGCACGATGGGATGAAGACGACCGATATCGATGCATCGATCTTGACTGATCATATGATGCTGGCGGCAACCGATCTTGGTCTTGGCTCGGTCTGGATCTGCGCGTTTGATCCGAAGGCGCTGCGCGAAGCATTTGAGTTGCCTGACAACCTCGAGCCCATCAACTTGTTGGCGATTGGTTATGCCGACGGTGATTTTAAGAATCCGAATCGTCACGATAAGGAACGCAAAGCGCTTGCCGATATTGTGTCGTTCGATGTTTTATAAGATCGGGCGATGATCAACGTGAAAGAGATGCAGTTTTTTGTTGTTCGACATGGACAAACGCTTTTTAATGTCATGCAAAAAGTGCAGGGTTGGTGCGATACCCCACTCACTGCACAAGGTGTTGCGGGAGCAGAATCGCTCGGCCGCGGACTTGCTGATACTGCCTTTACGGCAGCGTATTCAAGTGACAGCGGTAGGGCTATAGCGACGCTCGATTCAATCCTGCAGCCTCAAAGTGCACCTCCCTTACCCGTGCGGGATGCGCGCTTGCGCGAATGGTGCTACGGCGAACTAGAGGGCGAATACGGAACAAAACTGCGCGATGTACTGACGCAGGGTTTCGGTGCTGAGCTACCGATGGAGGTGCTTAATACTCGGATGCCTGAGGTGGCTAGCGTGCTTGCTGATGCTGATACATCGGGTAGGGCAGAACGCTTTGATGTAATTGAAAGTCGCATTGCTTCATTCTTTGAGGAAGCGGGAAAGGCAGCACTTTCGACGGGTGGGGGTAATGTACTAGTGGTGACGCATGCCTTCGTTATTAAGTCTCTTGTCTATCTTTGGGCTCGCGATCGCGTAAACGAGGTCGTAAAGATCGAGAATACGAGTGTTACCAAGGTGGTCTTTGATGGCGAGTGTTTCGATGTACGCACGATTGGCGATACGTCTTATTTGCGGTAACGGTCTTACGGGCGAGTTTTGTAAGCATGGCTGCTGTTGGCGGCGTGGTGTCGTTTGCAGGTGCAATAGGGTATCATTTTCCCGATATAACAGCGTCAGGAGAGGTCCATGGTCAGATCGGATATCCGATCCTATCTCACTATAGCCAAGCGGGAGTTATGCGAAGCACCGACTTCGTGGCTCGCGTTTTCTGCTTTGCTTGCGTGGATGTTTGGGCTGTACTGGAGCGATCTTTTTGTTTTCCGTTTGACTACGACGAGTTTTGAATTCCTCGAACTTCGTGCCTTATGGCTCGCTGTTGAGGCGGTTGCGCTTCTGGTCTTGTATTTTGGCTTACTTCGTGTTCTCAAGCACTCATCAGGAGTCGCGGTAGTAGCGGGAACTTTCTTGTTTGTTGGGAGCATACTGGTCTTGTTTGCCCCTTCTGGCTTTGCTTTTGATGGTATGCGTATTGTGGGAGTTGTACTCACGGGGCTTGGCGGTGCTGCGCTTTTGGCATTGCTTGGTATTAGGTATGCCCGCAAAGGACCAAAGCTG
>JAVWLC010000149.1:0-6230 GCA_036638175.1 Raoultibacter sp.
CATGCATTGTTCCTGTGGTATCGCTTTTGTGTCTTTGGCGTTCCTATGCTCGATTGCCCTTCGATGCTTATCCGCCTAGTTATCAGCATGATTTTCTGTTCCCTTGGAAGCCAGTACTGGTTATAGGAATCTATTCATTTGTTTATGGAATGCGTGGCAGTGTTTTTTCAAGCACCCTTTCGATGAATTCAGGTGTTGGTGCGTTTTTGGGTGCACTCGTTGTGTATCTTCTTGTAAGTCGATATGGCGAAAAGCTCGACTTTTCCTTGTTATGGAAAATTGCGATGCCTCTCATGATCGTATCGCTTGCGCCTCTTGATGGAATGGTTGGCGGATGGTCAATGATCGCAGACTTTTGTGCTTTGGCGAGCTACACCATCTTGCTGTTACTCATTATGGCCATAATGAGTAACTTGAGTTACCGCTATGGAGTGTGCGCTCTTTGGATTTTTGCGATCGAACGGGCGATTCGTATGGCATCTTCTCAAACGGGGAGGCTGGTTGGTGAAAACATCGTTAACTCAACGACGGTACCTGATTTTGTTCGGCCGATAGCACTTGTTCTCATGGCTGGTTTTTTGGTTTCAGTGATCTGCGTTTTCTTTTCGGAAAAGCATGTTACGTCGCAGTGGGGTGTGGTGCTGAAGCATCCTATGGCAGACGACTTGGAGCTCTATATGGAGAAGAACCATTTGGGCATGAAGTGCCGAAAACTTGCTGAAGAACACGGCCTAACCGCACGAGAGAATGAGATTCTGCTCCTTGTTGTGAGAGGCAGGCATCTTTCGCAGATAGCTGCCGAATTAAACATCAGCAACAATACGGTTAAGACACACACCCGACATATCTACGCGAAACTTGCTGTTAATTCACGTAAAGAGCTCATGGCGTTGCTGGGAGTTAAAAAGCAGTCTACAAAGAGCATGACTCAGGAATCTGAACAGCAAGGCCAGTGAGAAGCCGATTTCAAGCAAGGAGAGAAGTGGCATGTTCGGTATGTCAATGGTGTCCTAGCATGACGAGCTGTTTACATGCTAGTTGCATTGATCATGGAGATAGAGCAGAAATTCCAAACAAATCATTTCCGAAAGAATGCGGGTGATATCCCTGAACTTGTGGCAAAAGTGATTGCGTCAGCAATGGCATCATGGTGTTTTTCCCGCAACCTGGGCGAGCGTCGTGTACAATGCTGCGCATGGATAAAAAGCGCGTAGAAATAGACGAATCGCAGCGCAAGGATTTGCATGAATCCTTCAACAACCGCATCTCGAATTTGTGCAGGTTGGCGGCGCTCGTTATTGCCGTTGTTATATTTGCGACGACTATTCTTGGCCAGAGTGTCGAAGGCTTTGTCATTTTAGGTTTAAGCCTTTCGGTTGCTCTGCTTGCCATCGCGGCGCTACAAGACCCGAGCCATAAAAACAAAAGGTAACTGAATATGATATTTGAAGCACTCAAGGCGTTCCTCATTGGTGTCGTTGAGGGTATCACCGAATGGCTGCCTATCTCTTCAACAGGACACATGATCCTTGTTGATGAGTTTGTAAAACTGCAGGTATCCGATGAATTCCTCAAGCTCTTCCTCGTGGTTATTCAGATTGGCGCGATTCTTGCGGTCATCATTCTGTACTTCCACAAGCTCAATCCGTTTTCTCCGCGCAAGACATCCGTTGAGAAAAAAAGCACGTGGCGTCTGTGGGGCATGGTTGTTATCGGATGCATCCCTGCAGCAATCATTGGATTTGCGTTCGATGACTTGGTGAACGATTACTTCTACAACAAAGTCACGGTTGCCGCCATGCTTATCCTGTACGGCATCGTGTTCATTGTTCTTGAGCGTCGCAATCGCAAAAGACTGCGTGAAGCCGAAGCAATGGTTGCCGAGCCGCGTGGTCGACATGCGCGCATAACACCAGGTGATGCTACGGAAGCTGCGGAAGCCTCCTTGTTCAAGGTGAACGACGTCGACGAAATCGACTGGAAGACGGCACTCAAGATTGGGTTTTTCCAGGTGCTCGCTATCATTCCTGGTACCAGCCGCTCGGGCGCTACCATTATCGGCGGCATGTTGTGCGGGTGTTCGCGTACCGCCGCAGCTGAGTTCACGTTCTTCCTTGCCATTCCTATCATGCTTGGTTGGGGTCTCGTGAAAGCGGTGAAGTTCTTTATCGGTGGCGTTGCTATGACCATGACCGAGATCGTGGTTCTCGTTGTGGGTATCGTGACCGCGTTTGTGGTGTCGGTCCTAGCCATCAAATTCCTCATGGGTTACATCAAGAAGAATGACTTCACGGCATTTGGCTGGTATCGCATTGTTGTAGGCGTTCTGGTGCTCGGATATTTTGTCCTCGAGACAATGGGCATGCTGCCTTAAGGAAACGCTTGCCAGCAATCTCCTGTGGGAAGAAAACAACTGCCGCCGATTGTCCTGCGCAAAACGGCGGCAGTTTTTTAGTACGTCTCCACCATGTCGATCAACTCCTGTTGGGAGTGCAGATCCATCTTCTGGTAAATGTGCTTGATGTGCGTCTTGATGGTGTTGCGCGAAATGATGAGTTCTTCCTCGATAAACGGTACGTTGCGGCCCTTCGCTAACAGCTTGAACACGTCAGTCTCACGTTCGGTAAGCGAAAACCGCGCTGCAATGCGTGCACTTTGGCGGTCGATCGCATCCGACTGCTCTTCGCCAGACTCATCTGCTGGCTCAAGCAGCGGCACCGCTTCAATTCCCGCGATGGTTTTTTCGAAGCTAAACGCTCGCAGCGCAAGAAGGTTGAATGCCGAGAACGCAAGCACTACGAGAACGACTGCTCCAGGAACAAGGAGCGGTTCTTCAACGAGAAGCCCATTGGTCATGTGTCCAAGCGATGTTCCAACCAGTGTACCGATGCTGGTAGCAAACTGGCCCCATGCAAAAATCGGGAGCGCATGAAGGGGGTTGCGGCGTCCGATTGCGGCAAGTGCATAGTAGACGAGCACTGAGAAGCAATCGGCACCAGCGGCTAGCAGCACATTGGGAGCTGCAGTACCAGCAAGTTGCGGCACCAGTACGCACAAGAATCCCGCAAGAATGAAGAGGCTTGCCACTTGGTAGAGAATATCGGCTGGCGCTGCTTTTCCTGCGGCAACCGCCTGCAAAGCAACAACAGTAAGCGGCAAAAGCGCCAAAATGGTCAGGGGAGGTGTGCCATCCGATTCGCCAAACATGAGCGAGAATCCAAAAGCGATACGAAAGACAAAGAACGAAACGAACAGGATGTGCGAAAAGGGAAGGAATGCGCGTGGTTCGGTAAGTGCGAGGGTGGAAGCTGAAGGATTGGTTCGAATGCGGTCAAAAATCGTTGATGCATAGGGTCGCGCGAGTGCAATAATTGCTGGAGGTCCTATGACGAACATGACCGTTCCAAAAACGTCAGGCAGTGCAAGAAAAACGTTGCGGAGCAGGTAGGCGAATGCCAAGCTTCCTGCAATCCCGATAGCGGCCGCTCGTGCACTAAACGAGATGAGCACAATGCACGCGTGGACCGAAATGAGTCCTCGTCCAAAGTTCATGAGAAAGCCGCCACTAACTAGCGCTAGCGGATTTGCTGTCGCAAGACCTAAAGCAACCAGCACCAATCCCACAACAAAAACTCCGAGAGCGACCGCGGTGAACCGTTGTGGCTTAAATACGTCAGGGCGAAGCGATGCCGTGATGGCAATCGCAAGATAGGCACAACATGAACCGATCGTCGCGAATTCGCGCGCCATCCCAAAGACGAGCGTAAAGCGCGGGAACACATACTGGTTAAGAAGCCACGTCCCAAGAAACATAAACACAAGCGCAGCGAAGCATCGCACCCAACGCTCGTTGGCAATTTCGCCAACGAGCTGCAAACGACTTCCTTTTTCGGCTTCTAAATCCTGCATCCGTGATGTCCCCATGCGTCCCGCTTCGATCGATCACAGCAGTATAACAGCTTAGGATACCTTCGGTAGATGAGCGCGTGACGCTACTTTGAACAGGCATTATACAAATCTCCCCTAGGCTGGGTGATGGCGAAATCTCCAAGGATTCCATAATGAGGGCCATGAAAGAGACCCTGGTACAAGCGAAAGCTAACCAGGGTTTGGGACAAAGACTTTGGCACGGTGAAATCACGTGTCGAAACCGAAAGGGAGGACAAGGAAATGGGAATTATGACAAAGAATGGGCTTTCTCGCCGGAGCTTTCTCGGACTTGCAGGCGTTGCGGGCGTAGGAGCTGTGGCTGGTCTTGCAGGATGCTCGCCCCAGCCGAGCGGCACCGCAAACGCTGCACAAGGATCGAGCGCTGCCGACCCCACAACAAGCGGGCAGACTGAATGGCTCGGCAGTGCACCTGAGATTGCTGAGAGCGATATTGTTGAAACGAAAACCACAGATGTTCTCATTGTGGGCGCCGGCAATGGTGGCATGATGGCGGCAGCAACCGCTACCGATGAAGGTATCGATTTCATCCTCTGTGAGAAAAATGAGAAGCCGCAAAGCACGCGTCACTGGATTGGTGCAATCGACACCGCACAGCAAAAAGCGGCAGGCGTTGCAATCAACCGCGGCGAACTGATCAATGAACTCGCGCGCTATGCGTCATACAAGTGCGACATGGATGTTTGGAAGGTATGGATCAACGAATCCGCCGAGATGCTTGCGTACCTCGATCCTATCATGGAAGCCTCCCTTGGTCTGACAGCTACGGTTGATACCGAGAAATTCGACAAGCAACTTCACTACACGCCTATGGTGCAGCACATGTATCTCGTGGACCCCGCAACAGGCAAGCGCCCCGAAAAAGAGCGCAACGAGGTGCTGTATGAGTATATCCAAGGTAAGGGCAAGGACGCTTCGTTCAAGCATAAGCTCGTTAAACTTGTTCGCGAAGGTGAGACCGAAGGTCGCGTGACAGGCGCAATCTTTGAAACCGATAACGGCTATGTGCAAATTAACGCGAACAAGGGTGTTCTGCTTACGACTGGCGGCTATGCAGGCAACGCTGATATGACCAAGGCGCTAGCTCCTATCGTGCCCCAATGCACAACCACCGCAAACAATACCCCCTCATGCGATGGTTCGGGCATCAAAGCAGCTCTTCATGTTGGCGCAAAGATGGACCCGCAGCCCGCTCCGATGCTGTTTGCTCGTGGTGCGGTGGCTCCTGGTGTTGATGCTGGTTACACAGGTGAAGGCGAAGGTGCTGCGCTTCCTGGTAACGTGTTCCAATCAAATGTTGGTACGCAGCCGTTCATGAAGGTTGATCGTTTGGGTAAGCGCTTCATCAACGAATCTAGCCCTTACGAAGCGGTGTGCTTCGCATCAAGCAATCGTCCTGGTGGTGTGTGGTGCGAAGTGTGGGATGGTAATATCGTTGAAGATGTCGAACGCTTCTCAACGGTTGGTTGCTCAAAGGGTATCGCTCAGCAATTTGCTGCAGGCGTGACTCCTGATGAAATGTTTGCCAAGCAAATCGATGGTGGCACCGTTTTCAAGGCTGACACTATCGAAGGGCTTGCCACCCAGCTTGGCTTCGAGGGTGAAGCTAAGAAAAACTTCCTCGCACAGGTTGAGCGTTACAACGAACTGTATGACCAGCAGAGCGATGACGACTTCGGCAAAGAAGCATTCCGCTTGTCTGCATTGCGTACGCCCCCGTTCTATGGCGGTTGGTTTGGCGCCTGCTACCTCACCACGGTTGACGGCATCAAGATCAACGAGAACATGCAAGCACTCGACGAAAACGAAGCGGTCATCGAGGGTCTGTACTGCGCTGGCGACTGTTCAGGAAGTCTGTTCGCCGACAACTATCCCGAATACATCATCGGGTGCGCCTGCGGCCGTACGCTTACTTTCTCGCGTCACGCTGTGAAGTACATGAACGAAAACTAAACGACGCGTTGCTTGTGCCTGCGGCAGGCGCGAGTGTCTATGTGAGTTGAATTTTGCCGAAGCACCTGCTTGTTCCTCGAAGCAGGTGCTTCGTGTATATATGGCCAAACCCGTATCGCGCATCGGTCCCGTTTCCGCCGCAACCCATGAACTTCTCGGTAATCTTCTGGTAGTTGGTTCGTCAGCTGCGCTGCTTTTGCTATGATGAATTCACACGAGGGCGCATACTTCTCACGCGCGATATGCGCACTGCCGCCATGCTCGTTACCATTTTTAAGCCGAAAGACCAGCTAAATAAAGTCAAGGGTAGTCCGAGACTTTATTATAGG
>JAVWLC010000150.1:0-6187 GCA_036638175.1 Raoultibacter sp.
GCGATAGTGTTTCAATGTTTGTTTCTGAAATCCGTGGCCTCGAAGAGATTGAACGAGCCAGCGAAGCAGCGGGGCCAGCACTTGCATGGCTTATGGAAAATCGCGAGGAATTTGAAGCAGGCATTGCACCGCTTTCTCATGTCATCATTGCACCTGAGGGCTCCGAAGCGCTTGTTGAACATCTCCTTGGTGGTGATCTTGCAGCTTTGTTTGTCAACGATGTTGCCAGTGCAAATACAATCGCTGAAGCGCTCTGCAGCGTGGGGAGCTCGGGCGAAATTGTCATGCTTCCAAAAAGCGGCATGGCGGCATGGCGGGGTAGCAATTCTGAGGTTGGCAAACGACTCGTCGATATGCTCGAATACCCCTCAGAGTATGCTGATGCGGTAGCGGCACTGCTGGGTGATGTCTACATCTGCGAAACGCGCGAAGACGCTCTAGCTGCTCACAAGGCCGATACGACAGGTGCTCGTTTTGCTGCAAATGATGGCTTTGTAATCTGGCCAAACGGCAAGATGGTTGCGGGCATGAGTATGACTGATGACGAAGGCACCCTTGCTCGTCATCGAAGGCTTGAAGATCTGCGTGGCATGAGGGCGAAAGCCGAAGAGGCTCAAGCTGCCGCAGAAACAAAGCGCAACGAAACCGATGAAGCATTGCGCGGTGCGCAAGCAGAAAGCCTTAAGCTTTCACAGGAGCTTGCTCAGCTCAAAGGCCAAACGGATGCTTCTCGCGAAGAGCTCAAGCGAGCTGAAGAGAAGCTTGCGGCACTCCGTCGGGAATTCGAGGATCTTGAGCGCCAGCGCGCTGAAGCCCGTGATGTACTGAAGAGCGCTCAACCAACGGCCGATGAGCTTGAAAAATCGCTTGCCGATTTGGCGGTTGCTCTTGAAGATGCGCAGAAAAGGACTGCTGAGCTCCAAGAGGCAGTCGCTCCGTTGCGTAAGCGTTTGGGCATTCTGAACAGCGAGCTTTCTGATGCTCGTTTGGGTCAAGCGACCTCAGGTGAGCGCGAGACGTACGCCAAGCGTATCGTTGAAGCTCGAGAGCGTGAGATCGAATCAATCCTTGCACAAGATAGTGCTTCAAAAGAATCTCTTCGCAAGAAAGCACTTGCTCAGACGCGCATCGAGCCACTGCTTGCTGTATTTGAGGAGCTTTTCGATAGCGCAAAGCGTTGGACGCAACGCCTTGAAAATGAAACACTTGAAGCACAGGATTCATCGAGTGGGCTGCATGCTTCCATCAATGAAGCGCGCAAGCAGGCGCGTGAGGCGCACGACGCTTTCGATGGTGTCAACGCAAAGCTTTCGCAAGCTCGCGTTGACAAAGGACGCCTTGAGGTCCAAGTTGAATCTGCAATCGACACAATTGTGCATGATTGTAAGACGCCACTCGAAACCGCGCTTACCATACCCGAGCTTGAAGATCGTACTGAAACCGAAGACAAGGCATTTAAGCTGAGGCGCCGCATTGCGAATATGGGTACCATCAACCCCGATGCTGCGGTTGAATACGAGCAGCTTAAAACGCGCTTTGACTATATGGCAACACAGCTTGAGGATCTTGCGAGTGCGCGCAGATCGCTCTCTAAAATCGTTGCCGTTATCGATGCGCGCATGAAAGAAGACTTCATTGAAACCTACGAGAAGGTGAATATTAACTTCCAGGAGATATTCGCTATTCTTTTCCCTGGTGGCGCGGCAGAGCTTTCGCTTGTTGACCCCGACGATCCAGAAAATACTGGTATTGAAGTTACCGCGCAGCCTCGCGGCAAGCGCATTACCAAGATGACGCTTATGAGTGGTGGCGAAAAATCGCTAACAGCACTTGCGCTTTTGTTTGCGGTATATCGTATCCGTTCAACGCCCTTTTATATCCTCGACGAGGTTGAGGCAGCGCTTGATGATTCAAACCTGCGGAGGCTTTGTGCGTATCTTGATTCACTACGCCATACCACGCAGCTTATAATGATTACCCACCAGCGCCGCACGATGGAGATGGCTGATGTGCTGTATGGTATCTCGATGCAGGCCGACGGAGTAACGCGCGTTGTGAGTCAAAAACTTGACCGCGCGTTGCAGTATGCGGAGGATTGATAATGGGTTTTTTCGATAAGATTAGCGAGGGTCTTTCGCGCTCACGCGATAAATTCAAGGAGCAGATGAATGTTCTGCTCGACCGAGGTCCCGATCTTGATGAAGAGTTTTGGGAGGGGCTTGAAGAAACGCTCATTTTGAGTGATGTTGGCGTATCGGCTGCTTCAACCATCGTTGAAAACTTGCGTGATCAGGCTACGCGTAAGGCTCTTCCTGATGCCTATGCAGTACTTGACCTGCTGTATGATCAGATTGCCGATACGTTCACCGAAACCGACGACAACGTGTTTGATCGTGAAGAAACACTTGTCTTGTTTGTTGGAGTAAACGGCTCAGGAAAAACAACGACGGTTGGCAAAATTGCCAAGGAGTCAATCGATAAAGGCCGTCGAGTTATTCTCGGTAGTGCTGACACGTTTCGCGCGGCAGCAATTGAGCAACTTGAAGTGTGGGCGCGCCGTGCCGATGTAGAAATTGTCACACGCGAGCGGGGTAGTGATCCTGCGAGTGTCTGCTATGACACTATTGAGCGAGCTGAGGCCGCAGGTGCCGATACCGTGTTGATAGATACAGCAGGCCGTCTACATACCTCTGATGACCTGATGCGCGAGCTTGGTAAGGTGGTTGCGGTTGTCCGAAAGCGTGCCGAAATTCCTGTTTCAACCGTTCTTGTTATTGATGCTACTACAGGGCAAAATGGCTTGCAGCAAGCACGCGAATTCAATCGGGCGCTTGATCTTGATGGCATCATTGTTACCAAATTGGACGGAACTGCCAAAGGTGGTATCGCCCTTGCTATTTCGCACGAACTTGAACTGCCAATCTATAAGATTGGGGTTGGGGAAGGCATTGATGATCTTAAGGATTTCGATGCACTCGATTTCGCTAAAGCACTCATTGGCGACTTTGGTCGCTCTTCGTAGCTGGTTTAATATGATTGGAGCACACGGTAATGCTTGAAAATCTCTCTGAACGATTGCAGGGTATTTTTTCGGGACTGCGCAGTAAGGGTAGGCTTACTGAGGCGGATATCGATCAGGCAATGCGCGAGATCCGTATGGCCCTGCTTGAAGCAGACGTCAACTTTAAGGTTGTGAAGACTTTTGTCGCGCAAACCAAAGAACGTTGTCTCGGTGTTGAGGTGCTTGATTCGCTTACCCCTGCTCAAAACGTTATAAAAATCGTACTTGATGAACTCACGGAGCTTCTCGGTCGCACGGATTCTAAACTGGTGCTGGGAAGTAGAATTCCCAATGTCATCATGCTTGTGGGACTCCAGGGCTCTGGTAAGACTACCGCTGCGGCTAAGCTAGCTTATCGCTTGCAGCAAGAAAATCACCAGCCCCTCCTGGTTGCTTGCGACGTATATCGACCTGCGGCGGCAGATCAGCTGCAAACACTCGGTGAAGAAATTGGTGTACGCGTGTACCGCGGTGAAGGCAAAGACCCCGTCAAGATAGCCTCAGAGGGTATACAGGAGGCCATCGACAACCTGCGCGACGTCGTCATTATCGATACGGCGGGTCGTTTGCACGTTGACGAAGAGATGATGGTTGAAGCTGAAAATATCAAACGCGCGGTAAAGCCCGATCAGATTCTTATGGTTGTTGACGCCATGACAGGTCAGGATGTTGTCAATGTCGCATCAGCGTTTGCTGAGCGCGTCAATTTCGATGGCGTTATCATGTCGAAGATGGACGGTGACGCACGCGGTGGTGGTGCGCTTTCCATTAAGCAGGTCACTGGTAAGCCCATTAAGTTCATTTCGTCAGGCGAAAAACCTGATTCGCTCGAAGAGTTCCATCCCGACCGCATGGCTAAGAGAATCCTTGGCATGGGCGATGTGGTAAGTCTTATTGAGACTGCCGCAAAGATGGAAGCCGAAGAAATCGAGGCTGAACAGGCCGAGCGCATGATGCGCGCCAACCTCAACCTCAATGACTTCCTCGACATGAACAAGCAGATCAGAAAAATGGGCGGTATTTCTAAGCTTGTTAGCGCACTTCCTGGTGGCGATAAGGCCATGTCACAAGGCCAGGTTGACGAAGGTGCTCTTGATCGCATGGAAGATATCATTTTTTCCATGACAAAGAAGGAACGCGAAAAGCCCGATATTCTCAATGGCAGTAGGCGTGTTCGCATAGCGGCGGGTGCTGGGGTGCAAGTTTCAGATGTGAACCAGGTCATCAAGAAGTTTAACGAAACTAAAAAGATGATGAAGCAATTCATGCCAGCTGAAGAAGTTGGCGGCAAGCGCGGCAAGAAGGGCAAGAAGAAAAGACGTCGTAGCTTACCGGGCATGAACGGAATGAGCATGGCTGATATGAAAAAAATGCAGGATATGATGAAAGGTATGGACCTTTAAACTGCTGATCTGCGGTCTAAAAGCATCCTTTTTGAAGTTGTATATGAGCACCTGTTAGGTGTTATCGGTGGTAAACTAACGGGACAATCTATCAGGTAAGGAGGCTCTATGGAGCCATACTCTGCTCCCTATCCAAATCCTGCGGTGATGCCTATTTTGGAGTGTCGCGGTCTGACTAAGTGCTACGGCACCATACCTGCGCTTAATGGCGTGACATTGAGTATTCCGCAAGGACGGGTTGTTGGGCTGCTTGGTCCAAACGGCAGCGGAAAGACAACGCTGATTAAGCTTGTTGCAGGATTATTGCAACCAACTTCGGGCGAAGCGCTGATCTTGGGTGAAAAACCGGGGCCATCGAGCAAGGCTCGTGTTTCCTATTTACCCGAGCGTCCTTATTTCAGTCCATCTATGAAAGTAAACGAGGCACTTGCCTTTTTCGCTGATTTTTATCTTGATTTTGATCGGCTTCTAGCCGAGGACATGCTTGCTCGTCTACAGGTGCCTATTGCAGCTCCCATGAGTACGCTTTCTAAGGGCACAAAAGAAAAGGTCCAGCTTGTACTGGTTATGGCTCGCAGATCGGCGCTTTACCTGCTTGATGAACCGATTGGCGGCGTTGATCCAGCAGCCCGTGATTTCATTTTGGGGACCATCATTGCGAACTATCATCGTGATTCAACAATTCTCATCTCAACGCACCTCGTGTCTGACGTTGAACAAGTGCTTGATGATTTTATTTTCTTACAGTACGGCTCTGTTGCTATGTACTCTTCTCCGCAATTGGTCCGTGAGCAGACGGGCAGAAGTCTCGATCAATATTTCAGGGAGGCATATCGATGCTAGGAAAACTACTGAAATATGACATGAAGGCGCTTTCGCGCGTATTGATTCCTGTCCATTGTGCCGCACTTGTTGCGGGCATTGGAGCTATCATCTGTTTTGGTGGCATGTTTGCTGTTTCGAACGGGTACAGAGATTTTTCGAGTCCTTCGTCTGGTTCCGAGACGGCGCTCCTTATTACGTGCGTTATGACAGGGGTATTTTGCCTGTTCGCGCTCTTTATGGCTTCAGCAACAACGCTCTTTACCCTCATATATCGCTTCTATAAAAACCTGTTTTCTGATGAGGGGTATTTGACGTTGACGCTTCCCGTGAGCGCAAGCATGCACGTTGCTTCAAAGGTTATTGCAGGTATGATCTGGTTCTTCGTCGATATTCTTGTGGTTGGTTCGTGTGCCTATTTTGCGTCAATGGCTGCTACGGGCTTTTCGGGAGACGTGACAGAAACAATTCCCTACGTCATGCTGACTGCATCCTTGGATTTTTCAAGCCTCAATACCGTGGGTTGGTATTTGATAGCAGGATTTAACGCCCTGCTGCAAGTGCTGACTGCACTTTTGACTGCGTATGCAGCATTCTCTTTGGGAAGCGCACTTGCCTCACGTCATAAGGTTGCAGCGGGCATTGCCTTCTATTTCTTACTATCGTGGGGTGCGGGTCTGTTCCATAGTATTAAAAGCCTATTTTTCATGACAAATTCGGCCATGAATGGCTTTGGTGAGTATCAAATAAACACTATGCTTTCCGTTGGAATCTCAATGATTCTCTACGTCATAACGTGTGTCGCGTTTTTTGCGTTGTGCACCTATGTGCTTGATCGCAAAACAAATCTTGCATAATCGTAGGGAATTGCTCGACGAGCTTGTGTGTTTACGATTTGTAG
>JAVWLC010000151.1:0-2273 GCA_036638175.1 Raoultibacter sp.
ATCTGCATCTCCCGAAGCAGAGAGCAGATTGAACAATGCTGTGCAAAATGCACCCCAAGCGGTAAGGCAAGAAGCGATTGCGTTGGAAAATCGATTTGCGAATAGCTACAACATGGACAGAAATGTAGCTCGCAATGCGGCACAACTTCAAGCACTGACAAACTCTAGCAATTATGCAAATGGAAATGGCACTGCTGGCTTAGCTGAAGGCATGCGTATCATCGGTCAAGCTACTGGTAGGAGTCTTGATTTCACAGGTGATCCGAACAGAAATACTGATCTGAAAAATCAGGCGCCTACAGGTGTCAATACTGAAGAGATTCGATCACGTGTATCCGGCGCACCTGACTTTAATGATGGGAAGTTGTCTTCAGTCACAACTCAAGCTCAGAGACAACCTGGTGGGCCAGGATCTGTCATTGCAGATCATCAAAGTAGGACAGGCAAATTGGTTACAAGCGGAAACCGTGCTCTTGATGGAGTTGCCAATGATCAAAGCGATTTTATTAAAGATCAGATTATTAATAAATCAAGCTCCACAAGTTTTGCTCAACGCGACATGGGAACACTTGATCAAATTAAGGATCTGAGCAGTTCATTCATGGAGTTCGGGAAAAGCACTGCCTCCAATATACAGACATCGAATGATCAGAATGACCGGATTCTTGCCGATCCTAATGGCGAAGGAATCAAACAGTTCCAAGAAGATTTCAAGAATCGCAGTACAGGCGAAAGAGCAGTAGGCTATCTCGGCAATACCTTGCTGGGTGTCTCGGCCAAGGCGACCAATGCTTTTAATGAATGGCGAACTGGAAAGTCTAATTTCTCAGAGCACACCAAGAATATGAGCATTGAGGAAACCGGTGCATTCATGGCCCAAGGCCTCGCCCAAGCGTACTCAGGCGGCGCTACTACTGCAGCAAGGTTCTTGGATGATCATAAATCCGAGATGAAGGGTCTTACGAAACGCTTTGCCCAAGAGAAGCACGGTTTACCAGGATATCAGGCTGAGATTTTCGCTTCTGCAAAGTTCAATGATCAAGCCGGACTTGATGCCGGTTATAAGGGTCTTCGTGAAAGCTTGGCGCAAAGGGATTCATCAGGAGAAATTCTCAGAAATTCGAGCGGTGAAGCAATCTTGTCGGAAAAGGACAACCGATTCGCACTCAGCATGTATAAGGATATATACAATGCCGGTGTGCACCAAGGATCTAAGGATGGGCAATCGGGTCCTATTCTTAAAGATGTGAAGGCCTGGAACGCAACTCAGAATACTCCCGGTAAGTAATTAGCTATAAAAAAACCGCTTCTGTTCTAGAAGCGGTTTTTTTCTATTGACCTGGAAATATTCTTTTCCGCAAGTGTGGATTTGCGACAACAGGGTCTAGCAAGTCCAGATCGCTGGAAGAAACACCACCTTTGAGGGTTGCAAATATCCCTCGCATTATTGCGAAGCCAAATAATGCCAAGAACCCACCGATGAAGTAGGAGGCTCCGACCCACATCAAGATCGTGGCGACCATCGACTTGTTGATGAACTTCAACAGCAAGAAAGCCAGATACAGAGCACATGCACCCAGCGCGTACACACTTAACAGGGGGGCTACAGGTAGCGCCAGCAAAGCAATTCCGGGGACATACACCAAGAAGATCTTGTTGAAATTCAGCATTGGTTCCTCTCTCTCTTCATGTACATCTAATTTACTACAGCTTCAGAAAATGCAACTTCGGGAGCCGCCCATGCAGAACTTCATTACATGAATCTGACCAGAAACAGTCACTTGCCCATATAGGGCCATCTGTGCTTATAATGATCTCACAGCCACCTCACGCTGCTTGCTCAGCTCAACTGGCTGCTACTGCCGAAGTGCAGTCCCTCAAGGCCTAGTGCCACCCATCACCTGCATTGCAGGTTCTCTCTGCCGAAAAGGCTTCCCTACTGGGTAGGGATCAATCTGTGGCCTTGCTGCCACCAGCCTCGCATCGTTGGCCACGTCGCCTCCCTTGCTGCTTTCTCCTGCGCATCTTTTACATCTGACATCTCGATTCAGCCGAATCGCGCCTTTCATCGCCTCGGGTACGGGCAACTGTGTACCTTCGTAACAAAACGTCTATCCCAAAAAAGACTAACTGTTGCATTACAAGGATTTGACATTCTGATACGATTTTACAGTATCGGAAAATGAACTTCTAAACGCATTTTGTATAACCCGCATTCATGCCCCAGTCTCTGCACTTGTGCCGACCGACCTCCTCCCTGCCCAGTCGTCGCC
>JAVWLC010000151.1:2283-6164 GCA_036638175.1 Raoultibacter sp.
TGACTTTTCCCCTGGCCTGCTCTGCTGGTGGTGTTCTCGCGTCTACCAACACTTCTTCTGTTGCAGATTCGTTGCGAGGGTCGTTGTTTGAGCAACAAGGAACCAGCACAGGCACTGACCCTCTTCTGCTCTACACGATTGCTCTCGTTGAGTCCGGTTTTGGCCGTGGCCAGGGAAACATCAGCCCCTGGCCTTGGACTCTGCGCTCTACCCAATCTCATTACGCCAAGACGAAAGCAGAAGCAGAAAAGAAGCTGGCGGAATGGATTGAGGCTTATGGCCGCAAGATCGATATTGGGATGTGCCAAACGAATTTGTTCTGGCATGGACACCGCGTAAAGCAAGCAGCCGATCTGCTCGACCCCCCCACGAATCTACGGGTCGCAAATCAAATTCTCATCGAATCCCTGAAATCGTCACCCGGCGACATTGAGCTGGGCATTGGCCGTTATCACAACTGGACTGAGCCTGAACGTGCGCGCAACTACGGCTCGCGTGTGTTGGCCATCTACAGAAACTTGAAACGACTGGGTTAATGACATGTTGATGTTTCAAACGAACATAATTCAAGAGCTGGATGACCGGGCTGAGGACTTGACGTATGGGGAATCTGATCCCTCTGTCAAAGAGCTTGATGCCTCGCTGTGGGGCATTCTTAGAAAGGTCGCCATTCAGAACCCAGATCTGGCTGGCAAGCTCTTTAACCTGAAAAGCCACACTGTTGAACTCGCGGCCCAGCTGTCCGATGAAGCAATTTCAAACCTTTCATCGGGCACAGTTCTGAGCTTTAAGCTGGTCGCCAACCAGCACGAGATCTGCCAGTGGATAGAAGACAAGGACTACAAGCCGACATTTGAGATCACTGACACCAGCAATTGCACAGATCTCTACTGGGTGCAGTTGGGCGTGCAGGCTCGAAAAGATGTGGAAACAGCTTCACAGACCTTTGGCGTTGGCCTGAACCTGGTGCGTGCGTGCGCTAACGCTACGCTGATTCAGCTTTCCGGTATTTCCACAAATTTCGCAGTGAGCTTTGCTCTTCGTTTCGACGAATCAATCATTGCCGAAATCATTTCCGGGAGGCGAAACCTTCAGCACATCCTGCTGAAGAAAATCCAACAATCGATAACTGCATAAGAGGAAGACATGTCCAGAACCACACAGATAGCACCCAAAGCGCAGATGGCGTCGCTCACACAGTTGCTTCTCGCTCGGCAGATGACTAAAGCTGGATTCATTACGAAGATCATCATGATCGAAACCGGCCTTACGCACAAACAACTGCGCCGCATCTATAGTGGTTTTGAGCAAGATGAAGGTACTGGACCAAGAAAAAACCACGGCACCATGCGGAGCGGCACGACACTGATCCACAACAGCGCGACAAAGATCCAGGCATCTTTGCTCATGCAGCTGTACTACAACCTGGGAGGGGACGATGTGACTATCTCTGTACAGATCCCTGAGCTGGTCAAAGCGTTCCGCCTCTATCACACCCTGCGCAATGAAATTCCCAGCATGAAGAACGGGCGCTGGCCATCTTTCACGATCACGGATGCCTGGTGCTTGGCCTCTGAACTTCGTAGTGAAATGGCGTCTCTTTCAGTGTGTAATTCCTGCAAATGCTCATACTTCACCAGCGTCAATCAGCGCACATACATTGAGTGTCCGTTTTGCCATGATGCAGCTCGTCTCCCGATGAATGAACCAGCAAAAATGATTGCAGCCTGATCAAGTCATAAAAAAAAGAGCGCTAGATTTTCTAGCGCTCTTTTTTATTGCTCAGCTCCTTCACAGGCAGCATCATTCCAGCAGTCTTTACGCCACCTCCAAGGGGCAACTTGATTTGGCAGACCCCAAACCCCCATTGCCTGCTTCTTAGCGACTACCTCCGCCTCATATACACGGGTGTCACGTACATACCTTGGGTTGGCTCTATTCGCCCACGCGAGGCCTGCATCTACCATTTTTAAGTTAACTGACTGACCATCAATGGTGATGGTGCACACGCCTCTTTTATAACGGTCATACTCATAACAGTGAGCATTGACGATCTTCCCATGTACCAATGACTTCAAATAGTCTGTAGCCTTTTGACTGAGCGGTTGCCCTGGCCGCTTGTGCCCATGCATCGACTCGGGAGCATCAATATCACTCAGTCGTATCTTTAGCCGTGAGTTATCTGAGCGAAGCAGTACAACTGTATCTCCATCGTCAACGTAGATGACTTTCCCAGTCTCAGACCAATTTTGTGCATTTACCTGCAGTGGCAGAAAAGCACATGCAAGACTAGCTAATACGCTGATCCTCATCATCACATTGAGCCTAGTAATGCGTCACGGCGGCTTTTATTTACGCTCACTCTCCCCACGGTTCGATCTGATGGAGGTTGATTGGTTTCTTCAGTTGCTTGCACATTTTTCTTAGCTGAACCAGCATCACCATTCTTCTCCGGCTCCACATTTCTGGGTACAGCTAATGGTTCACCAGTTACCAAGGCCGAGAGGTTCAACGATTGAAGGCCAAGCATTGCCAAAGTGCGCAATCTTTCCCCTCTGTCGCGTTGATTGACTTTTACCAAGTCCCCGTAAAGCTCGGGATGCGAGAACTTGGAAACCTTAATATTTGATAGTTTCCCATCCCAATCATTTTGATCTGCTTTAGACACTATCAACTCCTTTTAACCCAGCATCCAGAAGCCGCGAGCGTTGGCCAACTCGGGATTCGCACTCATGATGATGTGCGCCTTTGGAAAAATCCGCTTGGCAGCCTCTTTATAAAAGGTTGCCCCGCCACCAGCCAAAAGAATAACGTCAGCATCTAGTCCCTCTTCTCGCATGGACTTCTTCATTGAAGTTAGCGCGAGGTCTGGGATCTTCTTGATGGCCTCTTCAACATAGCTCTTGATAGGGACCATCTTCCCATACAAAGGGATTTCATTCTTACCAGAGACAATTGCAGATTCTAGCTTTTCAACACTCAGTTGACCTCCGAACTCTTCTTTGATTCGGCTTGCCGCATCATCCAAAAGTACTGACATCGCTTTAAGTGATGTACCAGATGAGTTATAGCGCATTTCACCTGCAGCGATAGATACCCAGTCAACTGAGAAGAATCCAGGATCAATCACTACTGTACGGCCCTGATTGATGACAGCTTCGATTTCATCTTCCTGCACGCTTTCGCTGATGTCCATATAGGCTCCAGCAGGCTGAGGAACAACAACTACTTTTTTAACTTCGATCGTTGTTTGATTTGCAATCTGATGATTACCCGTCAGCTTATCTTTCAGTCTTTTACGGGTGTTTTCATCTTTAAATTGATCTACTGGCAGACCTGTCACAAGCACATCAATCACTGGTTGCTCTGTCAGAGCCAGTGCTGCATAGAACAATGCCTTATATTGGTTCGTGCTGGGATAGTCTGCGTGCAATTCCCGCTCCCAGCCTTGGATGCGTCCTGGTTCAACACAAGCAGCCCATTGCTCATTGTTCACCAGGACCTGTACAAAGTCGGAGCCGTGGCCGCCTCCAATTTTCTGAGGCATCAGCGACAGAGGGGCAGCCCCGACTGGTCGGACTAATGTCGTCATATCCGATTCACGATGGCCAAAGGCCAGCTTGAAATTCGAGTAGCCAATATCCATACCGAGGATAAATTCAGAATTCTCCGCTGCTTCAGTACCTTTTTTCGCCATGTTCCCTCCTGATGATACGACTTCAAAACGACTTGTAACGCTTGGCATCATAGCATCACAGATGCATAAAATGGAACTATCAACGAAAAATTTTCTTTTCAAAGTCGCTTTGAAGTCTGCGAGTTGCCCGGAGGATAACGGCCAGTATCTCTGCTCCCCTCCTTCGAGGCTCGAATTCTTCGCG
>JAVWLC010000152.1:0-6152 GCA_036638175.1 Raoultibacter sp.
AGTAAGCCGTCTTTTTGAGAGATGACGCAATTCGACCTCACTGCAGCTGAAGTGGGGTCGAATTAAGCGGGTTCTTACTGTGCGTAAATCTCAGGAGCAGGAATTTCTTTGCCTTCGAAGTATGCTCCCTCAGAGCTATTAAAGGTTACGTCGAGGTCCTTATCAATGGTGAAATGATAGGTGATCGTGAGATCATCGTCGGCTGGTGTTCCTGTGCGTTCGAGCCTAAACGAAAGGGTGCCGTCACCCTCTTTCATGCTCTGGAAAGTATAGGTGGTGGTCACAGGACCGCCAGTCAACTCTTCGCTACCTCCTGGTTCGACGGTTGAGTCAACTTGCTGAAGGGTGCTCGGCGTTTCGCCGTCAACAACCCATTCATAACCTGTTCCTGCCTTTGATTGCAGGACAATCTTGATGGTTTGTTTGGGTGTTGTTGTGCACGAAGAAAGAATGGTGACTATCGCAAAAGCTGCAATACCCGCCATGGCGACGAGCGCGATTCTTGGTATCCGTTTAGCATGCACAGAGCACCCCACTGGTTCTTGGGTGCTCTGTGTTGCCGCGTGGGATTATTGGATCGCGTTTATCTAGCGATCATAAACCACGTTTCCGCCCAAAATGGTTTTAGCAACCGTTGTGGTGCGATAGCCTTCGATGTCGCCAGCGATAAAGTCATTGTCGAACAAGCACAGGTCAGCCAGATTGCCTACTTCAACGGAACCAAGTTTGTCATCATCATGACTAAAGAATGCGGAGTTCTTTGTGTACATTATGAGCGCTTCGATGGGGGATACTTTTGACTCGTCGCCATCGCTTAAGATGCCGCCTGTTGTTTCGTCAAGACGAGTGATGGCGTAGTACATACCCATGATCGGATCGGGAGATACTACGGGTGAATCAGAACTGCCACCTGCGATGATCCCGTTTTTGAAGCAAATGCCTGGTGATTGGATACGCTGAGCTTGCTCTTCGTAGAACTGAGGAGCTTCGCCCATGGTTGAAACAATCGTGGGCTGAAGCGCTGCGGCGACGCCCAGCTCGCGCATAAGCGGTAACTGGTCATAGCGGGGGAACATGAAATGAATGATGTAGTGGCGCAGGTCCTTGATTGGCGCCACCGTTTCGTTCGCGGTTTTGTAGGCTTCAAGCGCCATGTCACATGTCTTGTCGCCGATGGTGTGGATGCCGAATTGCCAGCCAAGCTCGGTAGCCTTGCATACGAATGCCGTAATTTCTTCTTGCGTCCATACGCTTGAGCCACAGTAATCGGGGCGAGTTTTGTACGGCTCGCGCATGAGGGCAGTATACGTGGCCGGGATACCGTCAAGCGTGACCTTTACGCCGTTAAGTTTGAGCATGTCATCGCCGAAGCCCGTGACGCAATCCATTTCTTCAAGGCGGCGTAGATGTGTTTCCATATCACCATATGCGGAGTCCAAATAAAACATGAGGTTAGAGCGATAGTACAGTTTATTGCGCTTCTTTGCTTCTAGATACGTACGCATCTGGTCAAAGTTAAGGTTGCAATCGATGGCGCTTGTGATGCCTAAGGAAAGCAGAAGCTTGCCGATACCTTCGAGGCTTTCGATGCGCTGGTCAAGCGTTAGCGGCGGAATAACGGACTGTACCAAGTCCATAGCGGAGTTCTCGAACAGAAGACCATTGGGTTCGCCATCGTCATAGTGAGCGATGGTTCCGCCTTCTGGGTCGGGCGTGCTGGCGGTTACGCCAGCTGCTTCGAGGGCCTTTGAGTTTACCATGGCTGTGTGGAAGCAGGTGCGCATGCAGAATACGGGGTTGTTAGGCGCAATTTCATCGAGTTCGCGACGAGTGAATGGTTCCTGAATATCCCATACCAGCTCGTTCCAACTATTGCCTTCAATCCATTCACCTGGTTTTGCTTTTGCTACGCGATCGATGAGTAGCTGTCGGGCGTCTTCGCGTTTCGTTATAGGGCGGAAGTCGATTGTCCGCATGTTATTGCCAGTCCACGTGCAATGCATGTGGCTCTCAACGAAACTAGGAGTGAGCGTTTTACCCGTGGCATCGATAAGAGTGGTGTGTTCGCCGACGTATTCATTCATGTCGGCGGCGGATCCGACGGCAATAATCTTGCCATCCTTGGCGGCAACACCGCCGTCCTCAATAATAGGAAAGTCGCGCTTGCCTTCTTTGACTTCGTCGCAGGTGATGGCCACCGTATAGATTTTGGGATGCTTAATGACCAGGTCGGCCTCGGGGTAATAGGTTTTCATACTTCCTCCTTGTTGATTATGTCTCGTCTTGCAGTCGAGCGTCATCATGAAAGTACGGGTTACACAGCAGTGCATGAACAGCTGTGTAACGCGCTGTTTTCATTCACTTCCAAGGTATCCATCACTCAGTGTAAGTCAGCTGGCCACTGCAGTGCAGTGGCCAAAAGTATGATCTTTGGATGAGATTTTGATCTGGGGAAACGCTCACATTCTGCCGTTTGAACTTCGGAATCGCGCCGACGCTATTGTGTGGCGAAATCATCCTTTCGGATACTGATGGTGGGCTGTAAATTTTTCTATAATGACAAGAACAACCTCTTCCTTGGTATCCGAAGGAATCATTCGAGGTGTTTGTAGGCCAAGAGCGCCTGCAGACACCCATTTCACCGCGCATCTTTGAGGCGCGGCCAAGAAGGGGGATTCATGGATAACACTCCGAACACGCCAGTATCTAGAAAAGAGGTATTACCTGCTTTTCTTGGCGTTATGATTGGTACAGTAATTCTGTTTGTTGTGATGAACGCCATCCAACCTATGCTTATGAACAATGCATATATTCACGATTTCGGCTCCATGCTTGCAGGTTGCATGGAGGGTTCTTTGTTCCATAAGGTTCTTTGGTTCTTCGCTGATTGGACCGAGGCAACGTTTCTCGCGTCTGTGCCTGCATCTATTTTCATGATCATCGCTGGTTTTGTTGCTGCTTATTTAGAGCGGAAGAAATCAAAAAGCGCGGGTACGGGCGTAGATGGACATGGATATAGGTTTACCAGCATGTTCTTTGCTACTGCGGCAGCTATTCTTTTGGGTATGGTTTTGTTTGCGGGACTCTATCCTGGTTGGACTGGTTGGGTGCCGACCTTTGCTGTGGTGCTAACGGTGCAGGTATTTGTAATCTTTTTTGGCAACTCACCTGCAAAACTGATTACTGAGGTTGTTTTAGGTACGTTGGTTACGTATCCCGTCGTCTATTTGCTCCAGATTTTTGTGGTTGGCCCGTTGAAGCTCCCCCTCTTTATTGCAGTGTCTGTTGCGGTATTTATTGTGGTACCGCTGCTGTCTGCGGTGTTTAAGCTTATGCCTTGGATGAAAATTGATCCTGAGCCTGCTCCCGCACCTGCTGAAGAGGGGAGTGTCCCTAGTCCAACGAAGTTCTTCCTGAACCGTGTGTTTGGTGATATTGGCGAGCTGGCTATTTGGGGTAGCTCTATTGCAACCATTGCAATGTATGTAGGTGCAATCTTGGGTTGGATTCTCAACCCGCTGGAACCCGCTTATGGCGCTGGAAACATGCCCTTGCTCATTGCTTCGCAAATTGCAGTTTCTGCTTTGGCTATCTTTGTGTACTACCCGAAGTGGAAGCAAGAAGGTTGGGCGTTTACCTTCCCGGGCGTTGTGTTGGTTTCGGCTGTTGTCGGCTCGTACGCCGCCACGGGAACAATCAGCGATATTGTAGTTGCTGTACTCACTATTCTCATCGGTGGTTTGCTCTTTGCTCCATTGGTTGAAAAGGTGATGGCGCTGTTTCGCTATAAGGGTAGCTACCATGTGATTGCCCTTATACAATTCTCAATTTTTACGGTCTGTATAGTTTGGTCTTTCGTTCTGATGTATCTCATCTTGCCGCTGTTTGCTTAGTGGTTGTATGGGGTGTGAAAACCATCTCGAAACAAGACCACCCATCCCCGTAGATCCCTGCCGTCTTCAGTCCCTAAAGCGGCAGGGATCATTTGTTTTCCCGTAGGTGGATTAGTGGGTATACCCGTGCAGCAAAGCTACAAGCGTTGTTCGATTGGTTACCTGTGCTTTACTGAAAATGTTTTGGAGATGAGACTTTACCGTAGAAAGACTGATGCAGAGGTTGCTGGCGATTTGTTCATTGGTGAAACCCTCAGCTACGAGCATTGCTACATCTCGCTCACGAGTTGTAAAGTTGGAAAGTGAAGGCGTGGACGGGAGGTAGGGGCTTTCCGTCGGAACTTCATCTTTCTTGAGAAGTGGGGTGACGCGAACGGTAAATGAGCATACATCATCTGGATCGTCTTCTACTTGCATACGAAAGCAGAGACCTTGGGCATTCATAAAATCTAAGTAGCGATCGTGTCCTTGGGTGGGCGTGGTGCATGGCATAAGCAACGCCTTCCTCTTTGGGACGTTTCCACTCTGAGCTATTGAGCGGAAACAGAGTGCTGTCAAACCGTGTCTCTTATTATTGTTTTTCCACAAGGGAAGACGCTATCCTCTTATAGAGGTGGTTTCCTTGCTTGGCCTATCTCACCCCGTAGGGATTAGGTAATTACATGTGAGGTTGAGTTATACTCAGGCAGAGCGTAAAAGTAACGAGGCTTGTTTGTTAACCAATACGTTTTTCTAGGCTGAGACTTTGGTTATCGGGGGAACCATATGGAGTCTGAAGGCACTCATCACAATGAATTCAGAAGAGTTGTCCAGAGCGTTCGGGAGCAGCCCGTACTTTTTGTGGCTTTCACGTCATACAAGACGTTTGCAGTACTTATTTTCATGGAGGGATTTTTCTTCCAGCGAACTTTTCAAGCTGGTTCTTTTACACTTCCTATTCTGGTTCCCTTCCTATTGATTTGCGCGGCTGTGTGCATGTTTTTTGCGTTTCGGTTCAAGAAGATCAAAGTGTTTGGGAAAAGCGAATATCTGTGGTCGCTTGCTGCATGTATGGTCTTCGGGGTATTTTCCCTTTTTATGGAGGCGCATGCGGGTATTGCGAATGAAACGTTGCGCTTGCTAACGTTGGGTCTTGGGATGGCGTTGCTTGGCGTTGGTTTTATGGGGATACACATTGAGCTCGGACGCGTTTTTGGCATGCTGGGCATGACGCCTACCCTAACGTTTGGAATAGCTTCAACGCTCGCTACAGCGGTTATCATACTTGGTCTTTCGGTTGTTGCTGAACCGATTATTATATGGATCATCATCTTTGCTCTGCCTGTTGTTATAGCGCTTTCGTTTTACTGTGCGAAGCAAAGTGCTTTTCCTGATCAAAAAGTACTTTATCGAAAATCAGCAACTGATTTATTGATTCCCTATCGTTTTATGGCTACCTCGATTATCCAAGGGCTCGCGTTGGGTATACCGCTGGGATTTGTGAGCTTGTCGGGTTATTTCGGTCAGGTAATCGATTCGGCAGGATATCTGGTGGCGGCATTGCTGGCCCTCGTGGTAGTGCTCATGCTGAAGATGGACTTTAATCGGACTATTTATCAGATTGGTTTTCCTATTGCGGCTTGTGGCTTGTTGGTTTTGGGGATGTTTGGGCAAACCGTCATTGCCGGTGTCCTGCAAATAGCTGGCTTCATCTACCTGGATCTCGTTTTGTGGGGCTTGGGTTCCTATCTCATAAAGAATTGTGATCAGCCAGCAACATGGGTAGCCTCTTGTCCTACATCGGCCCTGATGACGGGGCGTGCGTTTGGTGTTGTTATCGGAAGCATTGCCTTGCAAGCGTTGGTAGATCCCGCGCAAAAAGCCGTGTTCTTCTGCTGCATGGCGTTCTTGGTGCTCTTAGGTGCCCTTTTACTTTCAAGCGACTCAAATCTTCGTACGGGATGGGGTTTTGTGCGTCCAGGTGCTTCAAGTGAGAGCGACGACAGTTTTCGGATGTGTCAGGTTATTGCTCAGGATTTCGGGCTAACCCAGCGGGAGCTTGAAATTATGCACAGCATCATTATCGGTAAGTCTCGAAGGGACATTGCTGAAGACATGTTTATAACGCCTAATACTATTAAGACCCACTTACATAACTTGTATGGAAAGCTCGACATACATTCGGAAAGTGATCTGAAAGCGTTTGTTATCAAGCGGGGAAAGATATTTTCAGCAACGCCTGAATCGACGTCTATCCCCGTAGATGAGTAGAAGGGCTGG